>CALDJV010000594.1 GCA_937899305.1 uncultured Cytophagaceae bacterium | reverse complement strand
TTCTGATCGCAGACTCACGTCCTGAACCAGGGCCTTTTACAAATACTTCTGCTTTTCGCATACCCAAACCATGGGCAACCTCGGCACAGTTTTTAGCAGCAACCTGAGCAGCATATGGAGTGTTTTTCTTAGATCCACGGAAGCCCATCTTACCAGCTGAAGCCCAGGAAATTACCTGTCCTGTAGAGTTGGTAATTGAAATAATGATATTGTTGAAAGAGGCTCTGATATGCACTTGTCCTACCGCCTCTACATTTACAACTCGCTTTTTAGCTTTGTCTTTTCTTTTTTGACTCATAACTCTTTTCTCTATAAACAACTTTTCAGTCAATTGCCAAATGGCTACTCTCCTTGCTATAAGGGGCTGTATGGATTAATAAAAGCATCTCTTTTTGATACAAGGGATTATTTAACCATTCAGCCACTTAACAATTGGGTGTCTTACTTAGTTGCTTTTTTCTTGTTGGCAACAGTCTTACGTTTACCTTTGCGAGTACGAGAGTTATTCTTAGTCCTTTGTCCTCGCAATGGAAGTCCTTTACGGTGGCGAATACCACGGTAACATCCAATATCCATCAATCGCTTGATGCTCAACTGCACTTCAGACTTCAGCGCACCTTCTACTTTATACTCAGCACTGATGATACTACGAATCTTGTTAGATTCTTCATCTGTCCAGTCAATAACTTTCTTGTTACGATCCACCCCTGCTTTTTCTAAAACAGTGCGAGCGGTGCTAAGACCAATACCGTAAATGTAAGTCAAACTGATCTCTCCCCTTTTTCTATCAGGGATGTCTACTCCTGCTAATCTAGCCATTACCCTTGTCGTTGTTTAAACCTCGGATTCTTTTTATTAATCACGTAAACCTTGCCCTTGCGTCGGATAATCTTGCAATCGGCGCTACGCTTCTTTACAGATGCTTTAACTTTCATATCTCTATCTATTTATATCGATATACTATGCGCCCTTTGGTCAAATCATAAGGCGACATTTCTAGCTTTACTTTATCTCCTGGTAAAATCTTGATATAATTCATTCTCATTTTACCAGAAATATGGGCGATAACCTCGTGGCCATTTTGCAACTCAACACGAAACATCGCGTTAGAAAGGGCTTCGGTTATTGTACCGTCTTGTTCTATGGATGGTTGTTTTGCCATTATTATATCTTGAAGACTTCTTCTATATATTCAAATGTTGTCAGAACATCAGCCTCACCATTTTTTATTGCCACCGTATGCTCGTAGTGAGCAGAGGGGCTATGGTCAGACGTTTTGATGGTCCAGCCATCTTTACTTTGAACTACATTCCGTTTACCCAGATTTACCATTGGTTCAATGGCAATCACCAACCCTTCCTTGAGTTTTGCACCTCGCCCTCTTTTCCCATAATTGGGAACCTCGGGAGATTCGTGTAAAGAGCGGCCCACTCCGTGGCCAACCAACTCTCTGATTACAGAAAAGCCATTCTTTTCTACGTGTTTTTGAATAGAAGAGCTTACGTCTCCCACCCTAGAACCTGAAATGGCATGCTTGATACCAATTTCCAAGGACTCTTTGGTAACCCTCAATAATTTTTTTACTTCGGGGCTTACCTCTCCGATGGGGTAAGTATAAGCACTATCACTGTGAAAGCCATTCAGAAAAACACCACAATCAATTGATATAATATCTCCTTCTTGCAATTCGTATTGACTAGGAATGCCATGTACTACAGCATCATTGACTGAAATACACAAAGATGCAGGAAACGAATTATAACCTTTGAATGATGGTTCTCCTTTATGGTCTCTAATAAATTCTTCTGCTCTTTTATCTAATGCGGAAGTAGTGACTCCAGGTTCAATCATTTTAGCTACTTCGGCATGTGCTTTTCCTAAGATTTGGGCACTTTGCCTAATTAGCTCGATTTCTTCTTGTGTCTTGTATACTATCATTATTGAACAACCGCAATATTTTGAGAGCGACCCTGGCCTTTCACGTCACCAGACTTCATATAGCCATCGTATCTTCTCATCAACAAGTAACTATTGATTTGTTGTAAGGTATTCAGAATTACCCCAACCATAATCAAAAGTGACGTACCTCCATAGAACTGAGCAAATCCTTCTTTCACTCCAAATATTACCGCAATGGCAGGCATGATTGCTACAATTGCTAACCAGATAGATCCTGGTAAAGTAATTTTAGACATGATGTTATCTATATACTCAGAGGTATTACTTCCTGGTTTTACCCCAGCAATAAATCCACCGTTTCGTTTCAAATCGTCAGCAATTTGCTTTGGATTCACCGAAATAGCGGTGTAAAAGTAAGTGAAGATGATGATCAACAGGCCAAATACTAAGTTGTATTGCCAGGTGGTGAATTTCGAGAAGGCTGATACACTTGACCCTCCTATGTAGGGGGCAATTAATGCAGGAACAAACATCAAAGCTTGAGCAAAGATGATAGGCATTACTCCTGCCGCATTTACTTTCAATGGTAAATATTGACGTTGGCCACCGTATACTCGATTACCCACTACTTGCTTTGCATATTGAATAGGTATACGTCGAACTGCTTCTGTCAACATTACTACGCTCATCACTACAAAGAACAACACTATCATTTCAAGGATGAGAACCAAAATTCCATCGCCATTGATTCTCGAAGTAGCTTCTTGAATTAACATCAAAGGCAAACGAGAAATGATACCAATCATGATCAATAGAGAAATTCCTTGTCCAATACCACGATCGTCAATTTTCTCTCCCAACCACATCGTAAAGATAGTACCTGCGGTAAGGATAATGACAGTAGAGACGATGAAGAACAACTGAGGTACCATAATGGCATTACTAGGAATAGTTGCCTGGATATAACCAATCGCTTGAGCTGCTGTAATTGCAATGGTTAGATAACGCGTAATTTGAGTTTTCTTTTTGAATCCAGACTCGCCTTCCTTTTTCAACTTTTGGAAGTAAGGAACAGCGACCTCCATCAATTGAATCACAATTGAAGCTGAAATGTAGGGCATAATACCAAGGGCAAAAATAGAGGCTTTACTAAATGCTCCTCCTAAGAAGACATCAAGCATACCAAATATTCCACCTTTGGGTGCCTGAGCTTGTAGTACAGCAGAGTTTACTCCAGGCACAACAATAAAGGAACCTAAACGAAAGACTACCAACAACCAAAAAGTGTTGATAAGTCTGGTTCGCAATTCCTTTATTGCATAAATGTTCTTAAGTGTAGTGATGAACTTTTTCATAACTTACAGTTTAGTTGCTTTTCCACCAGCTTTCTCTATGGCTTCAATGGCAGATTTGGAAAAGTTGTTGGCTTGTATTTCTACAGCTGCTTTCAACTCTCCTCTTCCTAATACTTTAATTAAATCATTCTTAGAAGCCAAGCCATTCTTTTTCAAGAATTCAATTGTGATGTCAGTAGCACTTGTTTTCTCTACTAATTCCTGGATGGTGTCTAAGTTTATTGCTTTGTAAGATACTCGGTGTACGTTGTTGAAACCAAATTTTGGCAAACGACGCTGCAAAGGCATTTGTCCACCCTCAAAACCACTCTTTCTGCTATAGCCCGATCTTGACTGAGCACCTTTATGTCCACGAGTAGATGTACCCCCTCTTCCAGATCCTTGACCTCTACCTACTCTCTTTTTATTTTTTACGGAACCTTTTGCAGGTTTTAATGTATGCAATTTCATTGTAATAATCAAATTAAGTTAAACCAGCTACCAGCACTAAATATACAAGTCTAAGATATTGATTATTATCCTAGTTCTTCTACAACTATCAAATGTTGTACTGCACGGATCATACCTGCGATTTGAGGGGTGTTTTCTTTTTCAACGCTTCGGTTGATTTTCCCTAATCCCAACGCTTGAATAGTTGCTTTCTGTCTCTTAGGACGATTGATAGTGCTTCTTACCTGCGTAATTTTTACTTTCGCCATTGTTCTATTCTTTAAAATCCCTTAAAACATTAACCTTTAAAGACTTTTTCAAGCGATATTCCTCTTTGATGCGCCACCTGGTGAGGTGCTTTCATTTTTTTCAATGCATCAAAAGTAGCTTTTACTACGTTGTGAGGATTTGATGATCCCTTAGACTTGGCCAATACATCTTTGATACCGGCACTTTCTAAAACAGCACGCATCGCACCACCAGCAATTACCCCTGTACCAGGAGAAGCAGGTTTCAAAAGTACAAAGCCGCCGCTGTATTTCCCTTCCATTGAATGAGGAATTGTATTTTTAAGAATTGGCACTTTCACCAAGTTCTTTTTAGCATCTTCTACCCCTTTGGTAATCGCATCAGTTACCTCGTTTGCTTTACCCAGTCCGTATCCCACAGTTCCGTTTCCATCTCCTACTACTACGATTGCTGAGAAGCTAAAGCGTCTACCACCTTTTACAACTTTTGCTACACGATTTATTGCTACAACCTTTTCTTTCAGGTCGGTTTCGCTTGCTTTAATTGGTTTTTTTCTTTGCTGCATGGTTCTAATGCTTAAAATTCAAGTCCTCCTTCGCGGGCACCATCCGCCAAGGCTTTTACTCTGCCGTGGTAAAGGTATCCGTTACGATCAAATATTACTTTTTTAACTCCGTTGGTTTGTGCTTTTTCAGCCAATAGTTTACCAACAGCCCCAGCACTCTCTTTGTTGTTTTTGTTCTCCCCAATTTCAAGAGAAGAAGCACTGGCGAGAGTTTTACCCTGAACATCATCAATTATTTGAGCGTAGATTCGCTTGTTTGAACGAAAAATACTCAATCGGGGGCGGCTCTCAGTACCAGAAACCTTTTTTCTGATACTTCGCTTAATTCTTTGCCGTCTTTGTTCTTTTTTTGTAGCCATCTCTCAGTTATTATTTCTTAGCAGCAGTTTTACCAGCTTTCTTTCTCAAATCAACTCCAAGTACCTGCCCTTTCAAACGAACCCCTTTACCTTTGTAAGGTTCTACTTTTCTAAGAGATTTAATCTTAGCAGCTACCTGACCAATTAATTGCTTATCAATACTCTCAAGAGTAATAGAAGGATTGGTTCCTTTCTTTGTCTCCGCAGACCCTTTCACCTCTGGTGGTAGTGCAAAGAGAATATTGTGAGAATATCCTAGGTTCAAATCAAGTACGTTGTTTGTACAAGCGGCCTTGAAACCTACCCCAACAAGTTCTAATTCAATTTTGTAGCCTTCAGAAACACCTATCACCATGTTGTTGATCAGGCTTCGGTAAAGCCCATGCAGTGCTTTATGTTGTTTCTGGTCAGAGGGGCGTTCAACCAATACTTCTCCCCCTTCTACTTTTACATTCAATTCTGGATTTACATGTTGAACGAGCTCTCCTTTAGAGCCTTTCACCTTTACCAGATTGTTGTCGACGGTCACCGTTACTCCACTAGGAATAGCGACAGGTTTTTTACCAATTCGAGACATCTTATCGTCAATCTTTTAATATACGTAACACAAAACTTCTCCACCCACGTTCAAATTTCTAGCTTCTTTGTCAGTGATCACACCTTTAGAAGTAGAAAGAATCGCGATACCTAGCCCATTCAAAACTCTTGGAAGTTCTGTGGCTGGTACATACTTACGCAAACCAGGCTTACTTACACGTTGCAATTTAATGATTGCAGCGTCCTTAGATACAGGGTTATACTTCAAAGCAATTTTGATGGTACCTTGTACAGAATTATCATCAAATTTATAGCTTTGGATATAGCCTTTGTCATACAATACCTTTGTGATCTCCTTCTTGATGTTAGAGGCAGGTATTTCTACAATTCTATGCTTAGCTTTTATAGCGTTTCTAACTCTCGTTAAATAATCGGCAATTGGATCCGTATTCATTCTTAACTCACAGTTTTGATTTGCTCCCGAAAAAACGGGATTGCAAAATTAACACAATTCGTACAAAAACAAAAGAGAAAATTACCAACTGGACTTAGTTACTCCAGGAATCTTCCCTTCAGAAGCCATTTCACGGAACACATTACGGCAAATACCGAACTTGCGCATATACCCTTTTGGTCTGCCAGTTACTTTACAACGGTTGTGTAAACGTATTGGAGAAGCGTTTTTTGGCAATTTATCCAATTGTACATAAAATTCAGTTGGATCTTCGTCTGCCTTGATCGCTTCTTTGATTTTCAACTTCAACTCTTCTCTTTTCTGAGTGTATTTAGCTACAGTACGCTCTCTTTTGCGCTCTCTAGCTTTTATTGATTCTCTTGCCATGGGAATATCTTATTTTTTCAAATTTGCAAATGGCATACCGAGCAACTTCAACAATTCGAATCCCTCTTCGTCGGAAGGTGCAGTGGTTACAAATGTAATATCCATTCCGGTGATTTTATTCACCTTCTCGATGCTAATCTCAGGGAAAATAATTTGCTCTTTTACTCCTAAGGTATAGTTACCACGACCATCGAAGCCTTTTTCATTTACTCCTTTGAAGTCACGTACCCGAGGAAGGGCTACAGCAAACAATCTGTCAATGAATTCGTACATACGATCACCTCGCAAGGTTACTTTTGCCCCAATAGGCATCCCTTCACGAAGCTTAAAATTCGCAACAGATTTTTTAGCATAAGTTGGTACGGCTTTTTGGCCAGCAATCAAAGCCAACTCCTCTAAGCCAACATCTACTAATTTTTTATCGGCAACTGCGGCACCAATACCTTTGTTAATCACCACCTTGGTAACTTTTGGTACCTGCATCACTGACTTGTACTGAAACTTGTCTTGTAATCCTTTGACAACTTCGTTCAAGTACTTTTCTTTGATTCTTGGTGTTCCAGCCATCTTTACTTATCTTTCTTTACGGAAGTATGTTCCTTGAAATACCTTTGGAGCTTATTGTTGTCGTCAAGTTTACGCCCCGTTCTTCTAGGTTCGCCCGATGAAGGATCAATCACCATCAAGTTACTGATATGAATTGTTCCTTCGATTTCCTGGATAGAACCCTGAGGGTTATTTGCAGAAGGCTTCAAATGCTTTTTGATCATATTGACTCCTTCTACTATTGCTCTTTGCTTTTCTATCAACACCTCAAGTACTTCTCCTTCTTTGCCACGAGAGTTTCCAGCAATCACTCTCACTTTATCGCCTTTCTTAAGGTGTAATTTTGGCTGCTTGTTCTTTTTACGTTCCATTGTCTTGTTTTCAGCGTCTTATCTTCTGTTAATTAGCCTTACAATACCTCAGGAGCCAAAGAAACAATTTTCATGAACTGCTTCTCACGTAACTCACGGGCAACAGGTCCAAAAATACGTGTTCCTCTTGGTTCGTCATTGTTATTCAACAATACCGCAGCATTGTCTTCAAAACGAATGTAAGAACCATCTTTACGACGTACTTCTTTTTTGGTTCGTACAATTACCGCTTTAGAAACGGTACCTTTTTTAAGGCTACTTGAAGAAATCGCAGATTTTACAGTCACTACGATTTTATCGCCCACTGATGCATATCTCTTCTTTGTACCTCCCAATACACGAATACAAAGTACTTCTTTAGCGCCACTGTTGTCGGCCACGCTAAGTCTTGATTCTTGTTGTATCATGGTTTAAATCCGTTAAATCAAATGTTTACAATAATAATTGTGCTTGGACTTCCACCCCTACTTAGCACGCTCGATGATATTGATCAATCTCCAGCGCTTTCTTTTGCTCAACGGACGGCATTCCATAATTCTAACAGTATCTCCAATGTTGCACTCATTGTTTTCGTCGTGAGCTACAAACTTTTTGGACTTATTCACAAACTTACCATAGATAGGGTGCTTCACTTTGCCTTCTACTAGTACTGTAATAGATTTGGTCATCTTATTACTTACTACTTTCCCTACTCTCTCTTTGCGTGCGTTTCTTTGCTTTGCTTCCGCTTGGGCAGTTTCTTGTTCAGCTTGCATAATTCTTCAGATTTTAATTTTTTTCCGCAAGTTCACGTGCTTTCAACTCCGTATTTAACCGGGCAATAATCTTACGTGAAACCCTGATCTTCATCGGGTTCTCAATAGGAGAAATCGCGTGGGCAAATCTTAACTTCTGCAATACATCTCGTTCAGCAATGATTCGCTCTCTTAGTTCTTCAACGGTCAAAGACCTAATTTCCTCGTTATTCATAACTTCTACTCTACGTAATCTCTACGTACAACAAATTTAGTACTTACAGGAAGTTTATAGGCGGCTAATTGCAATGCGCGGGCCGCTAATTCTTTACTCACCCCATCAATTTCAAACATGATGGTACCAGGCTTTACTTTAGCTACCCAGTATTCAGGAGCACCTTTACCCTTACCCATCCGAACCTCGGCAGGCTTCTTGGTAATAGGCTTATCAGGGAAAATTCTGATCCATATCTTACCCTCTCTCTTTAGTGTTCGAGAAATGGTAATACGACAGGCTTCTATTTGACGAGAAGTAATTCGGCCTCTTTCCAGTGATTTTAGACCAAAAGAACCGAAAGCAATTGTATGGCCTCTACCAGCAATCCCTCTGATTCTCCCCTTCTGCTGTTTTCTAAACTTTACTCTTTTTGGTTGTAACATGATTTCTTAAATAGTAATTGTCACATTGCTTCATTGTTCAGTTGCTCAATAACCAGATCGTTGCAACTGAACTTTTCTACCAAATCTTTTTCTAATTACGCTTTTTTCGGCGTTGATCTCCACCTCGGTTACGACGGCGAGGTTGACCTTGACGGTCATTGCTTGCTCCTTGGTTTGGAGACAAATCAGGCTTGCCGTAGATTTCTTTCTTGAAAATCCATACTTTGATACCAATTTTACCATAAACGGTATTGGCCTCAGAGATAGCGTAATCGATTTCAGCTCTCAAGGTATGCAAAGGAATACGTCCTTCTTTGTACTGCTCAGAGCGGGCCATTTCAGCACCACCTAAACGACCAGCACATTTGATTTTAATACCTTGGGCTCCTACTCTCATAGCAGCAGCAATGGCTTGTTTCATTGCACGACGATAAGAAATACGAGCTTCTAATTGCTGGGCAATAGATTCTCCTACCAATTTGGCATCCAATTCAGGACGCTTTACTTCAAAGATGTTGATTTGAACATCTTTGCTGGTAAGTTTCTTAAGCTCTTCTTTGATTTTATCTACTTCTGCACCTCCACGACCGATCACAACACCAGGGCGGGCAGTATGAATCGTAAGGGTGATGCGCTTCAAAGTACGCTCAATTACAATTCTAGAAATACCACCTTTGGGGATACGTATGTGGATATATCTGCGAATCTTCTCGTCTTCTAATAATTTGTTGGAGTAGTCTTTTCCTCCATACCAGTTAGACTCCCATCCTTTGATGATGCCTAATCTTAGACCGTTTGGATTAACCTTTTGTCCCATCCTTAGTTATCGTTTTCAGGGTTATCATTCTCCGAAGTAGTATCTTCCTCGTTTGACCCTACCGGATTCAAACTATCAATCACAATAGTAATGTGGTTTGAGCGCTTGCGGATACGGTGTCCTCGCCCTTGAGGTGCCGGGCGCAAACGTTTCAACATACGACCACCATCTATAAAGATTTCTTTGATGTACAAATCGGCATCTTCAACTTTACGGTCTTCGTTTTCGTTTTCCCAGTTAGAAATCGCAGATAGTAGTAATTTTTCAATGTATGAGGATCCTACTTTTGGTTCAAATCTAAGGATGTTTAGTGCGCGATCTACTTTTTGACCACGTACCAAATCTGCCACTAAACGCATTTTGCGAGGAGAGGTAGGAACATTTTTCAGATGAGCTTTTACGGCACCACGGAATCCGGCCATCTGCTCTCGTCGTTCTCTCTTCTCTTCTTTCATTTGTGCGATTCGAACAGACTTCTTCACCTTCCTTTTATTAGACTCAGGAGAAGCTTCTTGTGTTTTTTCTAAAGTCTCTTGTTCAGCCATGATTCCTTATCGCTTTTTCTTATCTTTTTTGGCAATGTGTCCTCTAAAGTTACGTGTAGGTGCAAATTCACCTAAACGGTGCCCTACCATGTTTTCTGTTACAAATACTGGAATAAATTTGTTTCCATTGTGAACAGCAAAGGTAAGCCCAACAAAATCGGGAGAAATCATAGATCTGCGCGACCAGGTTTTTACTACCGATTTTTTGTTTGATTCGTTCATCGCTTCAACCTTCTTTTGAAGGTGATGCTCTATATATGGTCCTTTTTTAAGTGAACGTGCCATTATTTTCTCTTCTTAACAATTAGACGATCTGAATATTTGTTCTTTCTTCTGGTCTTTTTACCTTTTGCATATAGACCAGTACGAGAACGTGGATGACCACCAGAAGCACGGCCTTCACCACCACCCATTGGGTGATCTACCGGGTTCATAGCTACCCCACGAGTACGAGGACGACGTCCCTTCCAACGTTTACGTCCAGCTTTACCCAAACGAACGTTCATATGGTCACCGTTAGAAACAGTACCAATAGTAGCCAAACAGGCTTGCAAGACCATTCGCATCTCACCAGAAGGCATTTTTAAGGTAACATATTTGCCTTCACGTGCCACAATCTGAGCGTAAGTACCTGCACTACGTACCAATACGGCACCTTTGCCAGGTCTAAGCTCTAAGTTGTGTACCAAAGAACCCAAAGGAATTTTTCCTAATGGAAGTGCATTTCCTACTTCAGGAGCCACCACTTCCCCAGAAACGATCGTTTCGTCTACCTTTAGTCCCTCAGGAGCAATGATGTATCTTTTCTCGCCATCTGCATAGTAAAGCAATGCAATACGAGCCGTACGAGCTGGATCGTATTCGATTGATTTTACAGTAGCGGGAATGTTGAATTTATCTCTTTTAAAATCTATGCTACGGTAGCGTTGCTTGTGTCCACCACCCATGTAGCGCATTGTCATTCGACCTTTGTTATTACGTCCACCTGACTTTTTGCGAGGCTTGATCAAAGACTTTTCAGGCTTACCTTTACGAGCAACCTCTTTGTCTTTGATGGTAATGGTACCGAAACTCAACTCTTCAAAAGAAGGCGCCAAACGGTAACGCTGTCCGGGAGTAATTGGTCTTAGTTTTTTTACTGCCATTGTACCTTCAAATTAGATGTTGTCATAAAAATCAATAATCTCTCTCTCTCCGTCTTCTCCTTTGGCAGTAGTGATTACTGCTTTCTTGTAGTTAGGAGTGTGACCACTAATCACCTTTGATTTGGTGTATCGGGTTTTTGGTTTACCTGAGTAATTCATGGTATTTACCGATTCCACAGTCACATTGTACATTTTCTCTATGGCCTTTCTGATTTCAATCTTATTGGCCTGAGCATTTACTATAAAAGTGTACTGCCCTTGTTCTTCGCTTATTTTAGAAGACTTTTCCGTAATCAAAGGCTTCTTCAATATTATTTTCCCGTCCATTGTTAATTGAATGATTTTTCAATTTTCTCTACTGAACTCTCAAAAATCAACACCTTGTCTGCATTGAGCAACTCAAAAGTGTTTACTTCATTGAAAGGAAGCACTTTTGCTTTTGGCAGATTACGACTTGACAAGTGCAAGTTTTGGTTGTAATCAGGCAGTATTAATAAGGTCTTGCTATTGGTTACCTCCAGGTTATTCAAAAACTTTTGGTAATCTTTGGTTTTGGCTGCTTCAAGGTTGAAGTCTTCCAAAATGGTGATGTTGTCCTCCTTGGCTTTGTAAGTCAATGCAGACTTACGGGCTAAAGCCTTCACTTTACGATTGAGTTTAAAGTGATAATCACGGGGACGAGGTCCAAAAATACGTCCTCCACCGCGAAATACCGGAGACTTGATGCTTCCCGCACGAGCAGTACCAGTTCCCTTTTGCTTCTTAAGCTTCTTAGTAGAACCCTTGATTTCCGCTCTCTCTTTGGCTTTGTGCGTACCTTGTCGACGATTAGCCAGGTGTTGCTTAACGTCGAGGTAAATTACGTGATCGTTGGGCTCAATGGCATATATATCGTCTGCCAAAGTAACTTTTTTACCAGTACTTTCGCCTTCCCTGTTTTTTACTTCCAGTTCCATCGAGTTTACTTTTCTAGAATTACGTATGAATTTTTTGCGCCAGGTACTGACCCACTCACTAAGATAAGATTCTGCTCGGGGTAGATTTTCACGATGCGTAAGTTTTGAACTTTCACTCGATCGTTACCAGTTCGTCCAGCCATTTTAAGGCCTTTGAATACTCGGGCAGGATAAGATGCAGCACCAATAGAACCAGGGTGGCGTTGGCGGTTGTGCTGACCGTGAGTAGATCCTCCTACTCCGTGAAAACCGTGACGCTTCACAACTCCCTGAAAACCTTTACCTTTGGAGGTACCCACTACATCTACGAAATCGCCTTCTTCAAAAACATCTGCAATGTTGATTTCTTGACCGAGTTCATAGTCTTTGTCAAACTTAAACTCTACCAACTTGCGTTTTGGCTCAGTATTGGCCTTTTTGAAGTGACCTTGCATAGGTTTAGGAGTGTTTTTCTCCTTTTTGTCATCGAAGCCTACTTGTATAGCTTCGTACCCATCATTCTCTGTTGTTTTTACTTGCGTAACCACGCAAGGACCAGCCTGTATTAACGTGCATGGAATCTGTTTAGCAACACTTCCCTCGGCACTGTAAAAGCTAGTCATACCGATTTTTTTTCCGATTAGACCTGACATTTCAGTAATCTTATTTCAAACAAAAACTACTTACTTGAAACATAAGTAGTTACCTTCCCATTTTTAAAACGGAGTGCAAAGTTAGGAATTTATTATGCAATTGCAAAGGGAATGTAAAAAATAAGCTGAGAAGATTTGGAGTAAGAAAATTGCTTCTCTTTTGCCTGTATTGGGATAAATTCGTTTTTAGAATTGACTTGGTAAATTACCAAAAACGCTCGTAATCATGATACCGATTACCTGGCCTTTCTTGGTAAAGTATTGAATCTCGCGCTATTTCATTTTTTAATAAAACAATACCATTTAAAATCATTGGCAAATGAAGAAAAATAGAGTACTGTATACATTTTCATTGATCAATCTATCCGGTTTTAAGATTTGGTTCATTAACACTGTATCAAAATGTTATGATCAATGACATTATTCCCGTATTTTTCGTTTGGAAAGTAATACTAACCTTATATATACATGACAAAGGTCCATTATAAAATTATTGTGGTGTTATTGTTGACTATAAACACCTTATTATCAAATACATACCGCTCTTATGGGCAAAACTGTGGCTGTACTGTCACTTTCAAGAAATCTCAAGCCGTCAATGGAGTCAATATCCTAGATGGCCGCAAAGCCCCCTACAACCGCCTCAAGCCAGGCAATACTTTATGTATTCAGGCAGGCAATTATAAAGAATTACGCTTCATCAACTTCAGAGGAAACGGAGGACGCCCCATTACCATTAAAAATTGTGGCGGTCGGGTAACCACTCAAAATGGAATCAATATATTAGGGAGTCGTCACGTCAAATTTTCGGGAGCAGGTACCTCTAGTATCAAATACGGGTTTAAAGTGGCCAGGGCTCGGGGTACGGGGCTAGATGTAAAAGGACTTTCGTCTAATATAGAAATAGAAAATGTAGAAATACAAAATACCGGATTTGCGGGGATTATGGTCAAAACTGACCCTCAATGCAACCAACCCAAAACCTGGCGAAAGAACTTTACATTTTATGGCCTCAAAATCCACGATTGTTACATTCATGATACCCACGCAGAAGGCATGTACATTGGGTACACGGGTGGTTTTGAAAGAAGCGGTAAAAAGTGTGGTGGCAAACCTATTTTTGGTCATTTATTAAAATCGGTCCGCATCTATGACAACCTCATTGTGCGATCAGGCTGGGATGGATTTCAGTTGAACTTGGCCGTGCAAGATGTGCAAGTATATCGCAACACGGTTATTGGGTATGGTACCAAGCGAGTGGCTTATCAGAATTTTGGGTGGTCGATAGGCGGGGGGACCCGAGGTAAATTTTACAGCAATTTCATTTATCAATTCAATGCTTACAAAAAAACCGGAAATCCTCAAAACCTTAAAAGTTCGGGAGTACAAGTCATCTCCAATCAAGACACCTTTTTTTATAACAATGTCATTGTCAACTCAGAGCGACACGGGATATTTATCCACAACCGTTTGTCTAGCAATTTACTCAATTTTAGAGAGGGATATCATTTCGCAAACAATACCATTGTGGGTTCAGGCAATTCGGGCATATTTTACAATGCGGCTTCTACCCTACGAAGAGAGGAAAAACTAAACTGGCGCCGCGTATTTTATAATAACTTGGTGGTGGCTCCCAAAATTCGCCACGAAAGAAACAGAACCTGGAAGAGTCGTAACGAAAACTTTGTAGACTTTAATACCCAGAAAATGCTCAACAAGGCCAAAAGCAATACTCGAAATAATGTATATTTGAATAGTATCGGGGAAGCTAAATTTACCCGCCCCAACAATCTCATCATTGATGCCCGCAATTACCAATTGACTAACGGCTCTAGAGCCATTAATGCCGGACTGAACAATGCCCGAAGTTTTGGGGTAAGTGCCGATTACAACGAAGCCCGTCGTACCAATACTTTTGATGCAGGTGCTTTTGAATATGGTAGTAGTTCCCTAAGAGGAGGTAAACTTCGGGTGGAGGCAATCGCTACTCGTGCCGGTAATAGGGTTAACTTTCAATTCAAATTCAACAAAGGAGGGCAGGCCAGTATCGTGGTAGAACAATTGAATGGAGCCCGGGTGCAGCAGTTGTACACAGGGCGCATTGCCGCAGGTACGCGTAGGTTAGATTGGAAAAATGCTCGAGGCGGCCTTTATAGAATCAAAATAAGGGTAGGCAACCAAGAAGTGAGTAAAATTATGAAGGTGTAATTCATCGCTTTTAAAAATGATAGGATGCGTCGATAAAACTTGAAAACGTTGACAATAACTACAGAAAACCTTGTTCACTTGAACGGACAAGGTTTTATAATCAATTTACTAGCTTAGAGATAAAATCCTGTTAATCCTTCAATCCTGGCTATCCTGCTGCAGACAATTTACAACAAAAAAGCCCTGCTCAAATCAATGAACAAGGCTTTTGTTTTTTTATTACAATGAATCACAAGCGGATGCTTGCGCCAGTTAGGGGCTTGGGTACTATTCTACTTCGACGTTCTTAAAATATTCTCGCACCTTTTCTACAAAAAAAGAATCTGAACTATAAAGATACCAGCAGGTACTATCGAAACATTCAAGAATGATTTCTGCATCACTAAACTTAATATCAGGGTGATCAAATGGCCTTAATAAATCAAATACTTCCTCATACCCCACAATCACAATATCATATATATCTTGTATTTTGTAGGTCAAATCTTCTAAAAATGAAAAACTAACCTCTACCCCTTGCGGATCATCATACACTTTTTCGTCAAGAGATTCAATGAATGTTTTATGGTTATCTATCTCATAAAGTGATGATGTTATAATATTCCACCTTATGGACGCAAACTCCGGTTTAAGAAATTGAAGTATTTGCGAAAGTCCAATCAAAGCACTCGAGCCATTAATTGCAACCTTATCATCTATTCTTATCTTATACTGCATATTTAGTCATGTTTCAAAGGTTCCGCTATTCTTTTTCCTGTTACCGGATCTTTTTTATGTTGGTGTGGTTTGGGATGTACAGGGTTAGAATGATTTGTATGATGAATGGTTTTATGCAATTTACCATTTCTATATTCGGCACCAATTTTATAAGTTTCCTGACCACTCGTACTTTTTTGATGTCCTAGCTTGGTATGAGGGTTTTTATTGTTGACCTCATTAGGAAAATGAGAATCTCGTCTATAAAATGTATCATACCCACCTTTTTGAGCTTTGGCATTACTTTCTTCTCGTAGCCTTTGACGTTCGGCATTGCTCTGCCCACTTGAACCTCTTCTTCTTCTGCTCCTAGCGTAAACTCTCCCCTTCTGATTTGCAAGGTTTTGAGTCCCATTATAAACCATTACCCCCCCTCCGGCAGCTACCGCAAGTCCACCAAGTGCAGTCGGAACTGATACAACTGATGCGGTACCACCACTTCCTAATGTTACAGCTGCACCCGCTTCTGCTGTCGTACCTCCTATATTTATCATCGCAGTACCTGTACCGATACTAGCAATGTCTCCCGCATCTTGGCCTTGATTGTATAAGTTAGGATCATTATAAGGCAATACTCCTCGCAAGTCTATAAAACCGCCTGTTAGATTATCAACATAAGCAGCGGAAAAGCCCATTGCAACATCAGACTTGCTTTGCAGATAGTCTATGGCATCACCTAAATAAGTGTTACTTAACCACCCCCCTTCCTGTCGTTTTGCAGCATTACTTTGTGTTTTCTGAACGTTTTTACCACCAAGTATCCATTCTTGGGACTCTTGAAACCAGGTCCCTTCTAACCCCTCAATCTCAATTTTACTTGCAGGATTGTTACTCGCATGTTGATAAGGAGTTAAGTAGATGTATTGTTCCGCAATGGGATCAACCGAAAAGAATCTGGCGGTCTGGGGATTATAGTTGGAACGATAACGGTAATTAATCCAGTTTAACCCGAAGTTATTTTCGTTCTCAACTCCACTGAATTTCCACCTATGTTCCGGCTTAGTTAGTTTGTTGATACCCGCCAACTCAAGCCCAAACGGATAATAATGATTTTCCTGTACAATCAGTTGCGGCGTAAAAGTCACCTTAAAATCATCAAACCACACATTTTGGTCGGCAGTTTCGTTGGCGGTGTAGAGCTGCAAAGTCCCATTTTCGGGGATGTCAAAGTCTAAGTTGAGCGTCTCCCAACCCGTATTTGCGGACAAAGTTACAAAAACTTGATGGTTGTAGGTATTTGTTTTTTTATAATCAATTTACTGGCTTAGAGATAAAATCCTGCTAATCCCCCAATCCTGGCTATCCTGATGCAGACAATTTACCCGCAAAAACAAACAAAAAAGCCCTGTTCCACCACAGAACAGGGCTAAGATTAGTCTAATGACCAATCCCAAGTCGTTGCAAAAGTACATACTCCCCTACTCT
>CALDJV010000593.1 GCA_937899305.1 uncultured Cytophagaceae bacterium | reverse complement strand
GTTTCAAACCTATTCAATCTATCTTTTTCGGTTTGTTTCTTCTTTTTACGAGGGTCATCGACCTGAGCATTGGCCAAAAAGTGCCCTCCCACCAAAGTCATTGTGAAAATAAAAACAAAGCAGTACTTTTTCATAAGATTAAGTTTTGTACTTTTCTAACTTACTAGTTATTCATTTATTGTAGCCAATTCGATTAATCGTTGGTATTCGGCTTCGTTATAATTATCAATCGCCAACCTCAACTGGGTTTTCCAGTTCTCCAAATGAGGACGATCCGCCACCTGTATTTGTTGTAACACCTTTTCCAAGTCACTAATTTCATACAACTCATATTTTTTTAGCATCGTGAGGTAATCAGCTAAGAACACCTTGTCATCTTCCGAAAAAGTCAATGTACTGGATGGGTGTTGTCCCTCAGCCTTGGTATTTGAATCTACTTGATCGGCCACCAGGATTTTAGGCAACTCAAAGAAAAACCGAGTTCCTACCCCCAAAGTAGAAGCCACTTTGATTTGACTATGGTGCGCCTCTATTGCCATCTTACAAAATGCCAGTCCCAATCCAGTCGAGCTGGTATTGGCAAAATCTCGGGCATCCAATTGGTTAAAAGGCTCAAATATTTCCTTGAATTTGTCCGCAGGTATTCCTTCTCCAGTATCTGTAACACTGATCACCAATTGGTCGTTTTGAGGATTTTCCTGAGCCTCAAACAAAATCTTACCACCATTGGGTGTAAACTTGATGGCATTGGTGAGCAAATTCTCAAACACCCGACGAATGTATTTACCATCGTATAGGCTCTCCCACTGAAGCGATATATTATTTTGCAAGTCCAGCCCTTTTTGTTCGGCAAAAATACTCAATTCATTAATGGCGTCTTGGGCTGTTTGAAAAAGCTGGCCCTGGGTTTTATCAATGGGCAGGTTCGATTCTGCATATTTTTGCACATCCAGCATGTCATCTATCAACGAGTTGATCCGCTGACTTGCTTGGTAAATATGCTTCTTGCTGTCACCATCTATCCTGATGCTACTGTCAGGGTTGCTATAGCCTACTACCACATTGAGCGGATTTCGCAAATCATGGGCTACCATTGCGGTGAGACGGGCCTTCGAACGCTGAAGTTGCTCCAGTTCGCTTTTGGCCGAGCTTAGGTGATCACGTTGTTGTTCCAGATCAATCACTGTGGCATTGATTTTTTCGTTTTTTTGTTCAATCTCATCCAACATCGTATTGAGTAATTGATTGGCCTTCAGAAATTTTTCGTTCGATTTTTCTAGTTGTTGATACTGAAACTGTACCTCCTCATTTTTTTTATTGAGGGCTTCATTGGTTTCCAAAATTTGTTTTCGCTGGTCCAAAATCTCTTCATTTTTTTCTCTCAATTCCTGATTGGCTTCTTGAATGGCCTCCTTTTGGGCCTTTTCTTTTTTGGTAATTTCGGTCAGCTCATAATTGGCCAATTCTATTTCTTTATTTTGAAGATTGATCTCCGTGTTTTGCTGTTTAATCTGTTGATTCTTCTTCTCTAAATCGCGGGTTTGCTGTTTTAGTTTTTTATTCACTTTAAGTTTTTGGCCATTATTGACCGAGAGCAAAATCGCAAATAAAACCAACAAGCCTATCGTCCCAAACAATCCATAACGCGTGTAACGCTCTTTGCGCAAAGTTCGCGTGAGACGTTTTACCTGACCATTGATAAATTGAAAATCAAAGTTATTTTGGTATTTCTCAAGTTTCTGTTTGAGCCGTATAGATTTACGCGAATACTTCAAGGCCTCGTCATCTTGTTCAGTTACCGTATACAACTCGGCCAGCTTCTGGTATAAATTGGCCAAATATTCTTTGTCCATCTCATTCATCTTGCGCAACGGCTTCCATTTTCTAAAAACGTTGACCGCTTTTTGGTAGCTTTTGAGTGCTTCCTGATAATGCGCTTCTTTGTTGAGGTAATACAAATCGTGATAATGCTCTCCAATGGCTTCGTGCGCTTCTGCGGTATGTTTGAGGTCGTTTTCGCCCTCGAACAGTTTCAGAGCTTCCTTATAATGATAAAGGGTAGAGTCAAACTCTAGAGCCCTGCGGTAATGCTGTTTCCCCAAATAAATCATGGCCTCCCCTTCACCAATGCGGTAGTCTAGTTTTTTGGCTAACTTATAGGCACTCTTGGCATACTTGTAGGTCATATCCTGATCAATAATCAGGTATTCATAAGCCAACTCATTGAGCACATTGACCTTGCTGGTATCGTTGGACAACACCAATAGGCGAGTATTGAGCTCGTTGATTTTATCACAATTGGTTTGAGCTACTCCGTTGATGGCTACCCCCACGATACACCACAGGAGCAGCCCTAATTTTTTGATCATTTTTATAAGCATTGGATATATGTTAGCGCTATTCTATGATTTATATTTTTATCCCGAAAACCTTGTGCCAAAGCTTACGGTTAAATTGAAGGTGAAGTTAAAAAGATTATAGGATTAATGAGAGAATTTCTAGAAAAGGAAAAAAATCTAATTCTTAAATGAGGGACAGACCAAAAATAATTGCCCAATTTGGAGATGATTGGCTTCGCAAAACTGCAAGCGGGAGAAAAATAATGATTAACGAAACCTGATTAACCATTGAAGCAGAAAATTGGCCTATTCCAAGCAGCCAAAGCACCGTTAAACGCTCATAAGTCCTTTCCAATGCATTTTTGATACTTCAGTCATTGTACTTTATCACGCTTTCCCAAGTTTTTGTTTCAATTGATTGATTTGTTGCTGGCACAACTGGTCTACTTGAGAAATGACTTGTTGAATTATTGGGGGACTAGATTGGTTCTGCTTGATCAATTGACGCCCTTTTTCGGCCTCATTGTACAAATTTTGAATACCATAGACTTGAACGGCAAATTTTATCTTATGAATGGCAAAACTCAGCGTATCCAGGTTCGCTTGCTGCATTCCCTGCCGAAAAGCAGCCATAAACTCTTGTAATGTCTCTATAAACAAGGCATCCATTTCTCGTCGGAAAGAGGGATCGTTTTTGCTCAATTCGGCTAAGGATTCTATCAAAGATTTATTCTCAGGCATTTTTGTCTTCTAGTCTTTGTTGTAAATAATGTCTCATTTTTTGATGAAAACTCTCCGGTTTCAGTGGTTTAATCATTACATCGTTCATTCCAACCTTTAAAATGTTTTCCCTGGTATCTTTCATAGAGTCGGCCGTGAGCGCAATGATGGGCACTTTCAAATCACACTTGGTACGCAACTTCTGGGTAGTTTCTAACCCACTCATTTGTGGCAAATATACATCCATCAAAACCAAATCAAACTTACCAGGGTTTTGATGAACCATTTCTAAAGCTTGTTCGCCTGACAAGGCAAACTCAGGGTTGATATCCCACCTCTTTAGCAACTCGTTAATAATCAAGTGATTAAAATCATCATCATCTACCACAAGTACCTGAAACACCTCACTCCTCAATTGTTTGGTAATCAAAGCATCTAAATTATCCGACATATCATTTTCTCAAATTCCCAAATATGCGCCTCAGCAAGCCCATAAATTATAATCATTAGTAAAAGCACCTCTTCTACAAGTAATTCTCTTAAAATAAATAAATTCGAACAAATAATTCAATATGATTCCCAGGAATTACCAATCATCCATTATGTGGATATTGGTTCTCAGAACAACATATTTTGCTGATTTGGCAGAGAAAATACATAGAGCAGGCAATTTTAAGTTTTTTTAAAACCATATGTACGCCTAAATGTTCTAATTTAGGAACATTTTCAAAATAAGTGTCCGATTTGGTCATATGCATGGGTTTGTTGGATGAGACACTTTTTGCGGTAATAGCAGCGCTATTGCCAAAAAAAGTAACGAAGTCCAGCAACTCAGGCAGCAGAGCAAGCTAGGCAGTTATTGCGAACAGGTTCCTTAACCCAAAATATACTCCCTATAAAAACCAGAAAAGCGGTGTGCTATTTAAGTTTACATAGCACACCGCTCGTCTCGATTATCAAGTTATTTTGTTAATTATGCTTCATTTTACCCCCATGGTGTCCTCCTTTTTGACAACAAGCTGGTAGCTGATCATAAGCCTTTTTCCAAGCAGGTACATCGTCTGCATCATACCCTATTTTAGATACTACTTTGCGTATTTTATCAGGATTGGTTTTACGGGTTTTGTAAGTCACTGTCAATATTTTAGATTCCACATCCAAAACTGCCGACTTCACCCCACGTTCGTAAGCCATGGCCTTCTCGATACGCTCTTTGCACATTTCACACTGTGAGGAGGTTTTGATCTGAATAGTAGCTACTTTTTTCTTAGTTGTCTTTTTTTGGGTTTTCTTCTTTTGGGCTTGCGCCTGAAAAGCAACTCCTAACAAACAAAGCATTCCTAATAAAAATATTCTTTTTGTTTTCATGTGATTCTATTGTTTTTATTTAAAAATTTACTCGAAATCCAATGGCCGCATCAATATTAATCCAGGCAGTAGCAGGAACCAACTCAAGATAAGGTCCAAAATCCACAAAAATTGAGATAGGTACATCAGGGATAAAATACTCTAACCCAAATACCCCAGTAAGGCCCAAACCCACTGCATCCCTCTCTTCTTCTTCATCACGGTTCCAATAACGACGACTGCTCAATTGTCCTCCAAATCCGTAGTATAAATCCAAGCCCTTGGTTTTGGTGCTTTTTTGCCATAAATAATTGATCCCAAGTACAATGCTATTACGAAACTCTCCCCGCCAATAATTACGCCCTCGGTAGTATCCCCAACCGTTGCGCCCCAGGTTTAGTTCGATGGCATTGCCTCCACTCAAGTACTTTTTTATATTGAGCCCAGTAGGTTCACCCGCTCTCAGGCCCACTGCCCATTCTTGCTTTTGAGCAAAGCCCAAGTGGGCCACCAATAACAATACTAATGTTAATAAAAGTCCGTTTTTCATGTTTTTAGCTTTGAGTTATTCAAGTTGTTTGATTCTTTATTTGGACTTTCAAAGTTAAAACTATCTCTGATTATTTGATAGTAAATCTCAAACCAGCGTACAAAACTTGCCCCATGATGGGCGCCCAAACCATCCCCGCATCAAACTGATTACTAAATGGATTGGCCGCATCGATGATGGGGTTATTTTGACGAAAGTTCCCCAAATTTTCGCTTCCTACATAAAACGACCAATCCCGAAAATTTCGAGTTATCTGAAGATGCAACAAGAAAAAATCGGAGGTATTGGCTTCTCTTTGAAACTCATTGGGCTTGGCAGTAGTGTTGGGCAATCGCTGGGTACCAAACCACTGGGTAGTAAAATCAAACTCCCATTTGTCGAAACGAGTAGCATAAGCCAAATTCAAAAAGAATCGGTTTTGAGCAATAAACGGAGTCTGTTGCAAGGTATTGTTATAAACGGCTTGTACATCGTAATATTTGTACGCCAAGCTTACCCCCAACCTTTTCATCAACTCATACTCTACCGCAATTTGAAAACTATTGGCAAAAGCCTGTCCCGCCAGGTTATAAAAAGAAATCTCACCCGCGTTTGCGTCCAAGTCGGTCACAATTTGATTTTCAAAATCAGTACGATAAAAATCCAACGTAATCTTACCTTCACGCTTACCAAAGCGAATCTTTTGGGTCCAGCTCACCCCATAATTCCAGGCTACTTCGGGTTGCAAATCGTTGACTACGTTAAGTGTACGAGCGCTGATTAAATACCCAAAGTTTTCGGGAATAATATTGGCTACCCGAAACCCTCTTCCTGCCGACAAGCGCACAATCGAATTAGAAGCCAACGCATACTTTAAGTGTAAGCGAGGAGTAAATATATTGCCATACAAATTATGGAAATCATTGCGTACTCCAGTTACCAAAGCCAGTCTTTCACTGGGCTCGAAGGTATACTCTACAAAAAGGCCGGGCACTGATTCGGTACGTTGCCAACGGTAGTTTTGGGTATTGGCCAAGCGTTCTACATAATTTTGGTCATAACGGTCGTACAAGTAGCTTGCTCCCATACTAAACCGATGTTTGTCGTTGATTTGGGTCTGAAAAATGGCATTGACCAAAAGGTTGTCCTGAATCCCAGTAAAATCACTTAGTCCCCAAAAAGAATCCTGAATATGATGACTGCCTGATACAATCACCCCCAAACTTTGGTTCGGATTGTTGGGAGGTAAAATCCCAAATTTGGCAAAACATTCCAAGCGACGGGTATTGAAAACAACCCCGTAAGGCCGATTGATGCCTCGCTCCTGCCGACGAGTAAAAACAGTTTGTCCAGCAAATTTATCTTCATACAAGGCTTTTACCCCAAACTGTACCATCAAAGCATCACCTTTGTATTTCCAACGATTTACGGCGTTCAACTGAGTTCCCTGAGCGATGTCAAAAAAGCCATCTTGGTTCCGGTCAATCCCTTGGCTTACATTGTTGGCATGGAGCAACAATGCGGTACTCCAGCGTTTGTCCTTACCAAGTACCTGAGCTGTGTTTAAGTTGATTTCTGCTCGTCCCATGGCATTTCCGTACAAATTAAGCAGCAACGCCTCACTGTTATCGGGTTGGGCCAAGGTTACATTGATTTGTCCAGTGATGGATTCGTACCCATTGACCACCGAGCCTGCTCCCTTGTTAATCGCGATGGACTTGATCCAAGTGCCAGGAATAAATTTTAGACCGGTTCGGGCAGCCAAACCCCGTACCGAAGGCATGTTTTCTACCATAATTTGAGAATACACCCCGTCTAATCCTAGCATTCGAATACGTTTAGACCCCGTTACGGCATCAGTATTGGTAACATCGACTGAAGGATTGGTTTCAAAACTTTCGGAAAGGTTACAGCAAGCTGCTTTTCGCAATGACTTTACCGTAAGCAGTTCCGATTTAATGGTTTCTACGCTCAGGTTTTTATCCGACTTGACCACTACAGTTTTCAATTCGGCCAATGTTTTGAGTACGATGGTGAGGTTGTTTTGCTGGCCTACGTCAATGGTATCGTTCTGATAACCAGCGTAACTCACTACCAATTTTTGGCGCTTGGGAATTCGTTTTAACGAAAACTTACCTTGATCGTTGGTCACGGTGCCTATAGTAGTTGCGGCCCAGTATACATTGGCCCCCACCAAGGGCTCAGATTTACCGTTGGGTTTTTCTACTACAGTTCCAGTAATGGTTTGGGCATAAGCCCAATTGAGGCTACTCAGGCACACCATTAAGAGCCCATATATGTATTTTTTAGATGTGTTCATTTCCAAGTTTTCCATTGCCCAATAGTACAATCCCTATTCGACATGATGAATTAATATAAATGAATGAAATGATTTTCTCAGTGCAGTATATATGGTCATACGTATATAGATGACCCAAAGGCAAATGGAATTGCCTTTGACTGAGAAATAAGAAAGGAAATGGATAACTAAAGCAGGAAACTTTGCTTGTGGATAATGATACAACGCCCAGTACGAGGCGGAGAGCTATCCGTGAATAGATACCTAGGAGTAGTATTTAAGATATGATCTCCTTGGTACCAAGTTAGCTCATTTTTAGGCAATATCGTCCAATATTGTGCATAAATCTTTCCTGAGTTGTCAACAAAAGTTTGTTTGAACTCAGCTTTGATCAAATCAATTGATAAAGTACAACATTGTTTGGCCTTTAATTGATGATTAACTGGTACCTCATGATGATCACAGTCATTCATCATCGTCTTTTTTTTGACTTTGCCCGCCTTACTACAACAACCTAACTCGTCAGCGTGAAAAAGTGCTACGGTTTGCTCTCCCATCATCAAACAAGTTTGTTTGTATATGGTTACTCCAGTAGAACTCATCAACACCAATACGGCAAGCACAAGGGCCAATGATTTTCTAAAAAAGTGCGCAATGATATGTAGTTGCTTTTTTCTCACGATACAAATAATACGAAAAAAAATGACAAAAGAACGATGATTTTAGCCTTTAACGTACGATTAACAACGAAGCATAAAAATACTTGTTAATATTCTATTAATTTTTTGAATGATTCTATTTTATCTATTACTTTTGCAGCCGGAAATTAGATGAAGGTATTAGTTTCCGATTAACAAGGGACTTCCGTTCTGTATTAAACCACAGAACGGATTTTTTATTTTCAATCAAAACCTCCCTTGAGAGCACAGTAACCACAAATATAATCTACGCTATACCATCATTCTTTTTTTGATTTTCCTCTCTTTTCCTCGACTTTACTCAAAAATAGACGACTACTTTGCCACTATTAACCTTTACATCATCTAATCAGTCGATGCATACAAAAAAAGGAAGTCCATTTTCATGAACCTCCCTTTTTTCTTTCTTCTACTCTCTTTGGAGACAAAGCGTAGCCACTATTCTACATTTACCGTTGCTCTGATAAAAGATTCAGCCTTCTCGACCATTTCTCTAGAACCAATGTACAAAGGACAACGCTGATGTAATTCGGTAGGCTCTATTTCCAGAGTACGTTGTAAACCATTGGAAGATTTCCCACCCGCTTGCTCAACAATAAAAGCCAAAGCATTGCATTCATACAACAAGCGTAGTTTGCCATTGGGTGCCGACTTGGTAGTGGGGTAAATATAAATACCTCCTTTGAGTAAATTGCGGTGAAAATCGGCTACCAAAGACCCAATGTAACGCCCCTTAAACTTGTTTGCTTTACAATCATTGACATAATCGGTCACCGTTTGGTCAAAGTCAATACTCGAACCTTCATTGATAGAGTAGATCTTCCCTTTTTCAGGAATTTTCATCTCAGGATGCGACAACAAAAACTCACCCAAGGAAGGCTCAAGGGTAAATCCGTTGACTCCGTGGCCCGTCGTATATACCAGCATGGTAGAAGAACCATACAACGTATATCCAGCCGCCACTTGCTGGGTACCTTTTTGGAAAATATCTTTCATATCTATTTCCCCTCCTACTGGAGATTGTCGTCGATAGATAGAGAATATAGTACCTATAGATACATTGACATCTATATTTGAAGAACCATCCAATGGATCAATGGCTACTACATAATTTCCTTCTGGGTTTTGAGGATCAATGATTTGCTCGTTTTCCTCAGAAATAATGGCACAAACTTCTCCTCCATTACATAATGACCGAATGAACAAGTCATTGGCAATTACATCTAGCTTTTGTTGTTCTTCGCCCTGCACATTCTGAGCCCCGTGTTTCCCCAAAATATTCGCCAGCCCGGCACGGTTTACCTCCCGGTTTACTACCTTGGCAGCCACCGATATATCTCGCAACAATTGAGAAAGTTCGCCACTTGCATAAGCAAACTGCTCTTGACGTTCACGGATAAATCTACTCAAAGTAGTGCCTATCGGTAAAGATAATTTTTCACTCATTGATTCATCATTTTTTGTATAAGACCATAGATATATATAGTATTGAAACTTTGTCAATATAAAACTGGTAAGGATGAAAGTTTTCAAGTTTGGAGGAGCTTCAGTCAAAGATGCTACCGCGTTGGAAAATATGCAGCAAATTTTGCAAAAACACGCCGATTCAAATCAAATGGTGATTGTAGTATCGGCTATGGGCAAAACGACCAATGCTTTAGAAAAACTATTTCACCAATACTGGGAACAGGAAGACTACCTGACCACCCTCAAAAACATTCAAGAATATCATGCAAATATTATCGAAAAATTATTTTTAGAAGACAAAGATAGTATTTTTTCCCTGCTCGATAATCTGTTTGCCGAACTTAAGCAACACCTCAACCGGATAAACCCTCAAACGGTAAGCTATGACGAAGCATATGATCAGGTGATTTCCTTTGGAGAGATCATATCTACCCAACTGATTAGCAATTACTTACAACAATCAGGAATCGCCTGCCAATGGATAGATGCCCGAAAAGTAATTTATACCAATGCGCAGTGGCGTGATGCAAAAGTCGACTGGGGCATTACCCAACAATTGATGGTTCAGGAGGTACAACCATTTTTGACTGACAAGCTGGTCGTCACTCAGGGGTTCATCGGAGGGACTACCGGAAAAAAAACCACTACCCTGGGGCGGGAAGGATCAGATTTTACCGCAGCCATATTTGCGGCTTGTCTCGAGGCCGAATCAGTAACCATTTGGAAAGATGTAGAAGGGATCTTGAATGGAGACCCTAAAATAGTACCCAATGCCCAAAAATATGCCTACCTCTCTTATTGGGAAGCAGCCGAAATGACTCAGTACGGAGCCAAGGTAATCCATCCGAAAACCATCATACCGCTCATGCAAAAGCAAATTCCTTTGTATGTCAAGTCGTTTGTACACCCTCTGAGAACGGGAACCTGTATTGGTAAAACCCAAGTAGAGAAAATGATTCCTGCGATTATTTACAAAGAGAATCAAACCTTGGTAAGACTAGAAGTCAAAGGGGCTCATTTTATGACCAATGCCCGATTTATCGAGATTTTACAAGGCTTGGAAAACCAACTCATCGAGGCCCACTTTGTACACAAGTCGGCAGTGGGTTGCGAAATTTGCATCAGTGGGCGTCCTAGGCGTACCCAAAAATTTGTAGATACGTTTCAGTCTCAGTACGAAATTTCTTTTACTCCAGGGGTGCAACTACTCACGATCAAAAACTATGACCAAGCGTCTATCCAGGCTTCTACCCAAAATTGGGAAGTTTTATTGGAAGAACGCAATGGTCACATTTATCAGGCAGTAGTAGGTACGCCTTCTCAATCGGAGTAGACTAAAATTGCTTTCGGTACCATTTCTTGTAGTCACGGTCTCTAATTACTCGCCTTGCCTTGGCTGGATTTGGAAAAACGGTAAAGGGTCTACAGCTTCCTTTGTTGGTATTTTTCTTTCCGTATATGTCATATGGAATCATACAAAACAACGGGGCTGCCTTTTTGTTAGTTGGGTTGTAGCCCCAAGTGTAATTCATCGTGATGGTAATTTCTCTCTCTGTTGTTTCGTCGTTTGCCCGAGTCGCCGCCTTGGTATCGGGCTTGTCGTTGAGATAAGGAACTTCAGCAATGGTCTTTACTTTTGCCTTCAAACTAAAATGTTCGGAACTCCAATCACAGGTTACAATTTTGGTAGAAATCACCTTTGACAAATAAACCTTTGCCGCATATTCATCTCCCGAATTACAACAATCACAATACTCCAGGATAAAGGGGTTCCCCTCTAAATATGCTTGGGTAGCCTTGGCCTGAGCCTGAGTCAAGTTGTTCCAAGGGTCGGCCAACAACAAGTGAGTTATCATCATTGACAAAGTCATCAATATTAGTTTTTTCATATTTTTAATTAGTTGAAATGGTGTAAATAACTATTTTGAGCACTGTACATACCACGCTTCATAAAAATAAGATTTTAGCAAATCCCGCAAAAAAGCATTTTTTAATTCGCAAAAAATCTCAAATCCATCGCAAGATTTGCACAATGCCCCCAATCACAAGGCAAGTTTCGGAATGTATAGGAATGATTTAGTGAAATAACGTAAATTCTGCTGGATTCTGAAAAAAACTTCCTCCCGAGATTGCGTACACATAGGCAACAACAATTTATTATTTTCCTAAAAACTAGAAAAATATACCCACTATGAGCACCCATAAATTACTTAGTATCATTTCTTTTGTTTTTGTCCTCAGTTTTTTGTCCACTCAATCATCGCAGGCCCAATATGGTTTGGTCAAATTAGGTTATAGTAAAATGAACGACCAACGTTGGGGAGAGTTATTAATTGGAA
Organism: uncultured Cytophagaceae bacterium; assembly: GCA_937899305.1. GTDB lineage: Bacteria > Bacteroidota > Bacteroidia > Cytophagales > Microscillaceae > Microscilla. The sequence goes on along the minus strand of CALDJV010000593.1, from coordinate 5,154 downwards.
AATCACTGACAGGCAATACCTTGATCGAGGACTTGGATAATCAGGCTTTTGTTTCTGGGGTTTCTCTCGGAGTTGAATGGAATCGACAGCATATTTCTCCTAAGGTGAGTTTTGGGGGCGTTTGGAACAATTTATTCGTCACCAGCCTCAACGTAAATTATTTTCCAAAAAGTAAGGGAGGAAAACTGGCTTTTACCCCTGAAGTAGGTTTGTCTTTATCCAAGGTATTGAATGTAGCCTATGGGTACCAACTTCGACAAAAAAGCAACCAAGAAAATGACACAAGCAATACCCTACATCGCTTTTCGATTTCTTTTGTGATGCCTTTTTTCTAACCTTCCATCGTTTTCAGGTCATTGTCCTGATGATTTTGTGGAATGAACCAATTGAAAGCAAGGTACGGCGCCACCTTTTTTGTTTGCCTTCCACTCTAAAATACGCTATCTTTATTACCAAAGTGATAAGCGTCTCATCAAAATATAACGACCATGAATCGAAAATTTTACTGGACATTGAGCTTTAGTCTATTTATTGTTGCTCAGGTACAAGCCCAAGTTACCATCAAGAACGCCAATGAGATGCAGGTTTTTCTAGGCCAACCCAATATGTTAATCAATGATTACACGATTCCGCTCGAGCTTGCTCAAAACTTGATCATACAAGGGAAAGTACGGGGAGAAGAAAACCAGGTTTTAACCGAAGTAAGCATCAAACTAGTGAGCCTGTCTGAAAGTAAAGCAGAAGAAAAAAATAAGGTAGAGAGACAAATAGGGTATGATACCACACGAGGTACTTTTCGGGGTACCATTTCTCACACTGGAACTTATTTGATCTTAATCAAAAAAGCCGGATATATCTTTCACACCCAATATATCAGAGTAGAAGACAAAACCTACGCTACTGCCCAAGTATTGAATGTAGTGTTGAAAAAAGAACATCAATAACGATCAATTAATTCTCCCATAAGCAAGATTGCTAAATGGTGGATTCCCTGATTTTACAGGTTCACTTTTCTGAAGAGGAAAACAAGTTAAATTTCATCTACAATTTATTCAAAAAATTGCCCCTTAACCAAATACTGGTAAAATCTTTGAGCAACTATTTTACAGGTTATCATCTACCCTAAAAGTGTTGCTAAAATATTATATTTGTCTAGCCAATTAACTACACGCTTATGCATATCCAGCAAACAGATTCAGAAGTAATTGCTCAATTACAGGAGAAAAATACTCCTAATGCCAAGCACCTATCTCCAAGCAAAAACCAAAAAAATGCGATTCAGGCCAAGGGATTCAATGGAAAACCACTGGAGCCTATCCAAAGCAAACAAAGCAAAAACCCTATTCAGGCTAAAGGCTTTAATGGTCAACCTTTGCAGCCCGTCCAGCGAAAAACCAAGTCGAACGGTTTACCCCATCAACTCAAGACCAATATGGAGCAAATAAGTGGGGTAGATTTATCGGATGTTACCGTTCAGAGAAACTCGGATAAACCAGCTCAAATACAAGCTGAAGCCTATGCCCAAGGGAGCGACATTCACTTGGCTCCTGGCAAAGAACAACACCTGCCTCACGAGGCCTGGCATGTGGTGCAACAAAAACAAGGGCGGGTACAACCTACATTTCAAGCCAACAACGGGGTAGGGATCAACGACCATCCAGGTTTGGAAAAAGAAGCCGATGTAATGGGAGCCAAGGCCCAACAAGGGTCCCTGGCTGAGTCCGGTTTACCAATACAAGCCAAACAAAGCACCAATGGCGTAATTCAGGCAAAGAATCCTAAAAAATATCCTTTTACCGCATCAGTTTACAAGACTCGCTCTCTTAATCTAAGAAGCTCTCCGGAAGTTAAAAAAGACAATAAAATAGGGGCTTTTAGGCGAGGTACCTCCGTAAAAGTATTGACCAAAAGCGGTTCCTGGTACAAAGTACAGGGAACTACCATTGCTGGTGATTTAAAGAAAGGCTATGTTTCTTCTAACTACATCTCCTCTGATATACACGAAGTCAATAAAATGACCAGTTCTATAAGCGATGATATGAATGAAATGTGGGATAACAGTTTTAACGACGACGGAACAGTGGTAGAAGAATGGGGAGGGATTGTCGTAGAAAAAGGCGGTACCCAATACATAAAAAACAAAAAAACTGATGGAGATGGAGGGCAGGTTTCGTTTAACGAAAATCTGGCCAAGGACGAAACTCAGATTGGTAATATTCATACCCACCCCTACAGCAAAGATGAAGGAAGTGAAACTGGAGTGGCTTTTTCCAGCGCCGACATTAGTATACTTCGAAATAACCTTACCGCTGGTTTCACAGTTTTGGTAGAAGCTGGTACCCGACGCTTTTCTTTAAGGATCACTGATCTTACCAAAGCCCGAGCATTTTTTAAAAAGCACGATGCCACTAAAATTGATAAACTATGGAATGATGGTTTTAAGAAGGGTAAAGGCTCTTTTCAAGAAAATGTTGTGGGCGCGGTGTACAATGTCATTGGTAAAAACGAAGTCAATGGAATCGCTTTTTATGGTACCTTTGATAAAAATAAGGTGAAGTATGATCAAATGTAAATTCAATCTACCCATCCTTTTCGTGTTACTGGCCTTTGTTGCTTGTAATTCTTGTACTCAAACAAATATTTCAAAAAAAACATCGATTGAATCGAAAAACATGACACAAAATACAAACATTGATCCCACAAGTTATATCGGAAAAACGGTCCAAGAACTACTCAATGGGGTTGGACAACCTTATCTGGAATATGTGTTTTTTGACCAAAAGCCAGGCCTGTTAGCCGGGGCCAATTTTAAGTTTTCCGGTGAAAAGTGGTTGAGGGTACAAGTAAGTAAATACCAACACCTTACTCCGTTCAACACTGCTCGTAACTGGGACATTGCCGCTTTCAAGCAAGAGATTATTACCAAAGCAACTTGGGAATAACGAATTGTGATTGAGGCCTTGGTCATAATCGTCCTAGGCCTCTTTTTCTTGATTATCTCATTGCATGATCTTCTGCACAGGCATCCATACATCTACGAATACTATAATGCCCTCCAAGACCAATACAGTTGCGTTGACAATATTCCACTGGTCCCCCACCTTTGATTTCGTTTAATTGGTTATTTTTTAATTTGTAGGCACTGAACTTCTCTTTCAAAATTTTCATAAAATGTCTTATTGATAGTGAATAATTATAATTTGATGTTGCAAAGGAAGGCGAAATATGATGACACTACTTGGGCATATTCGGCAAAAAATTGGTCATATCGGTCAAACTGCTTGGGTTATCCAGGAATTCTGTTGTCATATTTGAGTTAGGATAAAAGCTTGGTTATATTGCCTATCTCAATAATTTGATCAAATTCACGGTATCACTTATGCACATTCATAAAACAAGTTCAGAAAAAACATCCCTCTCCAACGCAATCACCCCTTCATCCAACGCCAATATCAAACCCTCGATCCAGGCCAAGGGTCTCAACAACAAACCCCTGCAGCCCATTCAGAGTAAACAGGGTAAAAAATCACCTATTCAAGCCAAGGGATTCAATGGAAAGCCACTGCAACCCATTCAACGAAAACACAAATCGGGAGCAAATGGCTTACCCGATCAGTTGAAAACCAATATGGAGCAAATGAGTGGGGTAGATCTATCGGATGTCACCGTTCAAAGAAATTCAGATAAACCTGCTGAAATAAAAGCTGAAGCATACGCCCAGGGAAGTAACATTCACTTGGCACCAGGCCAAGAACAACATTTGCCGCATGAAGCTTGGCACGTAGTTCAGCAAAAACAAGGGCGAGTTCAACCTACCGTTCAGGCCAAAAACGGAGCCCACATCAATGATGATCCTGGTTTGGAAAGAGAAGCTGACATCATGGGTGCTAAAGCGCTAAATGGAGGAGTTAAGGAGTCGGGCGCTTCCCAAATACAGGCGATCAATCCGATTCAGAATCAAGCAATTATTCAAGGAAAATTTGATGACTCGAAACTCAATGCCGAGGACAAAAAAGCATTTGATGAGAAAATAGCCGAGGTAAGACAAAAGAATGATTATTTTGAAGTTATTTATCAAAAACTACTTTCCTCTAACTTTACTTATGTCTTGCAAATAGGGGGCATTTCGTCAAGGGGAGGTTTCATTCCCAATCGAAAAGGGGGCGGCACCATTGCATTTTATTCTCAAAACGAGTTACGCGATGATTATGCTTTTATCGAGGAATTTTTTCACGGTTATCAATCCGAGCATTATGGATACGAAAGCATGCTAAAAAAACCGGGTGCCAAGGACATTCCTGGTGCTTCTAATAAGGAGTTTGAAGCCCGTTTTTTCAAAGGTTTGATCACGACTTTGGATGGTGGGGTCAGCGGCGAATTACCCGGTCAAGAAGGCCTCACCATGTTTATATATGACTTATTGGATACCAACGATGAAGATTTTTCATTTGTCATGAACCAAAGTGAACTCACTCCTGACCAGAAAAAAGAGTACCTGGGTATGGTGGAGAATTTTAGGGCATACTGGGAGGCGCTTAACAAAAAAGATGGCAAAGATGGGGTATACGACGATACGATGACCAATGAAGGGCCCGACGCCTCGTTTGCCATCATCAAAAAGGTGATAGAAATGTCAAAAAAGAAATAATGCCCCATGAGAATTGTTACATTCATCTTATTAATCACTATGATGACCCAAAACGGTTTTTCCCAAACACACGCAAATGGAGTGGGTAGTCAAAACCTTCCAGAAATCACTCTGGATAATCCGGAAACCATCTCTAGAATTATTGCCAAGGTATTGCCAACCAAACATTTTGACCAACTGCAACCAGGGGCCTTGCTCTTCACCAAGTTTTACCTCAATAAGCAAGGCAAGGTAGATTCTTTGAGTTTTCAGGCGTTGCCAAAAAAACTAGCCGCTCGTGATGCCTCCCAAACGATTGAGCCTAAGTATTTAGAAAAAATCAAGCGTTGCTTCATAAAAAAACTCCGGTTTTCAATAGATGCTGCTTATCGGGATCATCGCTGGGTAAGCTTATCGCTGCTAGTAAAACCTAGAAACAAGTAGTTTAGAATAATTTTTGCACTCATGATTTATTCTTCGCTTTGTGTCTCCACCATAGCCGTCAGGTTAAAGTTTTTTATCTTGAT
>CALDJV010000592.1 GCA_937899305.1 uncultured Cytophagaceae bacterium | reverse complement strand
AACATCAGTAATCCTCAATAATATGGAGTCTTCGTTATTCAATATTTTGTATATTGTGTTGCTTTTATTTAATTGTAACACAATAATACTCTATATTTACAACACTTGCAATAATTAATAGTAAAAAGTATATTTTTACACGAAATTCACAACGATACATGGGTATAAACGAAGAAACAATCTACGACAGGCTTAAAAAACTAATAACTCATAGCGGTCTGAGTCAAAATAAGTTTGCTAAAAAAACAGGTATTGACAGCGGCTTGATGTCTAATATGCTAAATGGAAGCCGATTTGGAATAGACAAGCTAATTCAAATTCTCAATAGTTTTCCCGAAATTTCCAGTGAATGGCTTCTAAGAGGAGATGGAGAAATACTCATAAATACCGATGCAGAAAACTACACGGCAAAGATAAATAACCTGGAGAGGCAGATCAAAAACCAAGATAAAGGCAAAACAATAGAAAAGTTGCTAAACTACATTCAGACCCTTGAGGATGAAAAAACGGAGTATAAAAAAGGTTTAATCACGTTAAAAAAAGCCCTGGAAGATAAAGGTATTGATTTAGATCAACTACTCACTCCAAAAATCAGAGCCTTTCAGAGAAGTTAAAAAATCATCGATCTCCTTATTTTCCTTAAAGTCTTTTCTTGGGTTGCGGTATATAACCTGCAACCCTCTTGAAGGCTTGTTATTTAAATCTTTTACCTTTATGACGGTCTGTTTTCTAAATAAAACCGCCAAAACTAGTGAACCGCCAATCACATAAATTACACTTAACAGCCATCCTTGAAAAGAAGCTTTTGCTTCAACGTTATCATACAAGCTTAAGATCTTGTTTTGCAGATCATCCTCAAGGGCAAGATAGAGCTTTTTATCTTTTGCAAGAAACACATCACGATTCACTTTTAGAGCACTATCTAGCTTTAGATACATTTTTTTCGCCCCCTCAATATCATCTTGATCATACCTTAGTCTACCCTTAATCTTAAGAATGGTAGCGTCGCAATAAATGTTATTCACCTGCATCAATTCCGCCTTACCCACGAATGACATCGCAGAATCGTAATCCTTTATCCCAATAAATGACTCAGCCAACAAAAGTGTAATCTCACACCTTTTATGAGTAAAAACTTCGTAATTAAGCGATTGCTTATAAGCCTCTATAGCTTGCTCCACCAGCCCTACATCTTTATACGCCTTTGCTTTTGCAACTAACAAACCTGAAACATGACTAGTTATTTTTCCTTGTTGATGACGCAATGCTAGCCTAATAGCTTTATCAAAGTAAAAAACTGCAGAATCAATCTCGCCTTTTTGACTGAAAATCTTGCCAATTGTACCATATGACAAATAAAGTTTCTTATGGTGATGCTTCTCACGATACAACCTAACTTCTCGGGTCAAGCTCAAAGAGCTATCCAAACTCCCGGCCTCACAATAATTATCAGCAAGGTTGTTTTTGAGAGAATAGACTTGATTGTTATCAGCAAAACCTAAAGCCTTCTTGTAGTAACCAATACTCTTGATGTACCGCTTTCTTTGATTGCATATATACCCTAAAATATAATAAGCCTTGTACTTCTCTTTACGGCTACTCGCTAAAACCACTGACTGCAAAGCTATCACATAAGCACTGTCTAAATCACTCTGCAAACACTCTTTTACCTTCTCGTAAAAGGTGTCAAACTTTTTTTGCTCTCTAACGCCAACCCCTTGCGCAAAAGTTGCGCTAAATATAGCAGACAGCAGTAGCTGTAGGAATAAATTTTTCATCACTTAAACTTTTTTATCATGAAGTTTCATAATTCAAAAAAAGAAAGAGAGGCTAATGCAATCTTTACCAAATTTTCAAGCTTTAAGCTTGAAAAGCAGCAGTTAGAAAAGACAAAGGCTGGGTGTTGTCAAGAAGACCCGCCACCTTGCGCAAAGTTACCTTGCTAACAACAACCTCTCATTTTATTACAATGTTTGTGCACCGAAAAAATGACAATTCGGTGCATTTTTTTTATCTTTTTTTTCAAAAAGAAAGGGTAGAGGGAAAGGATGTTGCAGGTATTTCAAAATTACGGAAAAAACAAATTATTAGAAAGGTATTGCCGTAGACAAACAGTATACATGTGTATTGACAAAGTATTGACAATAAATCAAATCTTCAGTACCTTCCTGTATGAACTCACAAAACAAACCCTCCCATTCCTCTTTAAAAAATCGCACGAACGCCTTTAAGGCGATTGTTTATGTAATCATTTACCCATTTGTTTGGGTCGCTCAAAAAATCAAGCAGCAAATCAAGACACTTGCCTAGGAGAAAATCTCCACCTTATTAGAATAGTCTCACCTCGAGGCCAAACCAAATTAGAAGTTTTAACACTTTGTTAACAAAAGTTTTGTGCATCTAAAGCAAAAAACCTCCTACAAATGCAAGAGGAGTGGTTTGTTTCTTGCGAAAAAACTCTAATTTGGTTTGGCCTAATTTTATTTGGTTCTCACAACGAGTCTGTTTTACAGCAACTTACAGAAAATGAAAAATAAAAAACTCTAATTTGGTTTGGTCCTTTATATAAATTCCAAGTACAAGAGGTAAACTAGCAAAACACAATATGTCGAGGGAAGCAAGAAAAAATAAAGGCGTTCTCCAAGAAGCAAGTACATTATTACAAAACACCTATAAGAACACCAAAAAAGAGATTCTTATATCGGTTAATCTTGCCGTTATTGTGATTTTGGTTCTACACATTGCCATTCGCTTGCTTTCTGCCAACCAAGTGTTTTACTCAGTGGTAGATGCGGTAATTCTCCCCATTGTTTTTGTAGTACACATAGCTTCTTTTTACATCCATCTGAGGCTACTAAGAGGTACATTAAATAATCTTGAGTGGTTGTCGCCAGTATTGACCTGGGCTTCAGTTGTCATACTCCAATTATTAGTGGTGTTTTCCTTGCATTTTAGTTTGAATACTGCCCATAGTTTTTTGCTTAATTTTACCTTGGCCATTGTACTCATTTACATCACGGGTACAGTACTTAATCGTAGCGCATCGCTTATCTGGTTTATCGTTTGCCTCCTCAACACGTTTGTTGCCTTCCAAAATCGGGGTACTGCTTTTGAATATCACCTGATGACCACCCAAGAGGTACAAGAAATGAAGCAGAGTTTGGAAAAACTTCCTGCCAACCCCAAGGAAAAAGCCCGTTACGATCGGGCCAAAGCCCATCAGGAAGGTGTGAAGCAAGAAAAACTTCAACCCTACCCCATTACAGATTACATGTATGTGGGGGTTATTTTCTTTCTGCTGGCGTTTTTGCCTATGTTTTTCCAAGCAAGCTTTATTGGGCAAATCCTCAAGACCATTCCTGAGGCCATTCAAAAAATAGAATTGGCCGAAGACGAAAAAACCCTGCTTAAAAAAGAAAATGTACGCATGTCGATGGAACTGGACATTGCCAAACATATTCAGCAAATGGTGTTGCCCAGGGAAGAGGAGTTTACTGCTTTCAAAGGATTGGAGATAGGAGCCCGTATGGATACAGCCACCGAGGTAGGGGGTAATTTTTATGAAGTCTTGCCTCAAAAAGATGGAAGCATTTATTTCGGAATTGGTGATGTAACCGAACATGGGCTTAACTCTGGCGTAGTGATGCTCATGACTCAAGCAGCATTTAGGGCTACACTCGACAATAGTGATATAGACATCGTAACTGCCCTCAATCAAATCAACTCTATCTTGCGGCAAAACATTAGCCGAATGAAAGATCAGCGAGATTTGACGCTTTCACTGTTGCATTACAAGAATGGGACCGTGGCCATGACAGGACAACACGAAACGGTTATTTTACTCCGAAAAAAAGAAGACTTTGCCGAGCAAATTGATAACATGGACCTTTCGCTCTACATTGGTTTAATTGACGATTTTTCCGACAATGTACAAGAGTCCAACTTTGACATGGAAATCGGTGACATCATGTTATTATATACTGATGGTGCTTCAGGGGCGCTCAACCGCGAACAACGAGAGTTTGGAATTCAAGGATTGATGCAATCACTGGAAAGGCATCGGGCACATTCGTCTCAACAAATTGTGAGTAATATCATAGATGAGATTTATGACTACATGGGCAGCTCTGAACCACTGGATGATATCACCATTGTCATTGTAAAACGAACTGAATAAGCTTTAACTCGTTTTTTTTGGTATCAAAAGCTCAAGATGAGCTTACCATAAAAGGTCAGCCCATCTCAACTAACTATTCAACCATTCCAAAGCATCTTCTTCATTCTCAAAATTTGCAATGCTTACTATCTCACGATTATTGATGTCTTCATTTTTTTCCATGCTCTTGGCCGAAATCTCGGTAAAAACATTCTTTGAAAGTATCTGAGCAAACCTGGCTCCTCCCAAGGCATTGATCTTTGGTATCATTACTTCTTGTGCCCATTGGTTCACCTGCCTCGGAAACGGTCCAATCTGAGCGCGGTTATCTACTAAAAAGTTAGAGCGTCCTGTCTTCTCCATCGCTGCAACTTCCTCGTTGATTCCATTCTTTGCCCGCTCAATATTTATAAAGCCAATCCACATTACCCTAATAAAGTTTTCGTTATTTCTGGCCTCAATTTTAAAATAATTAGAGCCTGTGTTTGTAAGCAATTCATTTGAGTAAATCGTTTCTTCCATGTTATATCGAATTTTTAAAAGTCTAAAAAGTGTTTAAGTTTGAATTTTAGGTGATTAAATGATGTCAAGCATCAAAAAACATCGAATATTGAAGTACAGCTAACCCACAGTTGAGCTCAAGCCGTATATAAATCACTGTTTAGAAGTATTTAAATACTTGGATTGCTTCCAGCATAAACGCTTAGGATACCATACTTGGTAATTTGGGTTTTCTGATATTTAAAATAAAGAAAACTTTATGAATTCACAAACTTTCAAAACTTTCTGAAAATTTAATACGTTTATAGTAAAAAACAAGCAAAATATGAAGATAAGCCTCAGGTTCCCCAAAGAGCAACACCTACTCCCCTGGCTGCAAGCCCGCAAGCAAGACCGTTATTCTTACCCTGAACACCGAGCTACTCTCCAGGATGTATTTCCTAAGGGTTATAACCACGACAGAAATACCTGCCTATTGGGGGTGGGTGATCACGCTTTTGAAGCGGCCAAAGAAGCCATCAACCAATGGGTAATGTTTCCCAAGCCCTGGACCCACATTTTTCCAGCCCAACCTTTTGTTCAAGACAAAGAAGTAGTGGTTTTATTTCGTTTATTCGGATTATGGTGGTTCAATAGTAGTCGAGTCATTTATACCATCAACGAACCTCATCGTTATGGGTTTGCCTATGGTACATTGACGCAACATGTCGAGAAAGGAGAAGAACTATTCCTGGTAGAACAAGATGCAGAAGGCAAAGTATGGTATCGTTTGGAGGCATTTAGCCAGCCACGGGCTTGGTACGTTAGATTGTTCAAACCACTGGCCCGCTATCATCAAAAAAGATTCGGACGACAATCAAAGGCAGCCATGCAGGCATTTGTCAATCAGTATTTAGCAAAAAATGAGTTGACCCTTTAATACGATCAACTCGTTTTTTGCTTTTTAAGTTTTTTTTGATGCATGGGCGAAGCTGCACAGCCTTCACAGTGTTCCTCGCTCCCACTAAATGCCTGATGTAGCTTCTTACCAAGGTAAAAGCAGGCCCCTAAAAAAACCAATAGCACCAATATATTTTGCATCGAATGAGTTCTTTTTAAGCTTAAAATAAATTATACACTAATAAAGCCGATAAGTAGGCCAGTCCAGTCATATATACCAGCTGCAGCAAAGGCCACTTCCAACTTTTGGTTTCTCGCCTTACAATGGCCAACGTACTCATACATTGCATTGCAAAAGCATAAAATACCATCAATGAAAGTCCAGTGGCCAAACTGTAAATCAGGGAGCCGTCAGCTCGCTTCTCAGATTTGAGTCTTTGAATCATTGATTTGTCATTTTCAAAATCTTCGCCCACGCTGTAAATCGTAGCCATAGAACCTACAAATACTTCACGCGCGGCAAAGGAGGTAATGAGCGCAATGCCGATTTTCCAATCATATCCCAATGGTCTAATGACTGGCTCTATGGTTTTGCCCATCAGGCCAATGTAAGAATTTTCTAACTTGGCCGAATTTACCTTTTTCTCGTATTCCTCAGTGATTTTCTTTACTTCTACCTTCTTTTTCCCAGTAGTATCTGGTTTGGCAATGGCTTTTACGGCCTGATCCATACGACTTCCTGGACCATTGGTAGCCAGTACCCACAATACAATTGAAATCGCCAGGATAATTTTTCCTGCTTCCCACAAAAACAATCGGATTTTCTCCCAGAGGGTTAACAATACATTGCCCCAACGAGGCTGTTTGTAGGAAGGTAGCTCCAATACCAAAAAACTACGGTGATTGGTTTTGATAATGAGCCTCATTACCAATGCTACCACTAACGCCATGACCAAGCCCAATAAATATAAACCCAGTAAAACCAACCCTTTTAGGCCAAATATTCCCCACAGCTTTTGGTCAGGAATAACCAAGGCAATAAGTAGCGTATATACTGGTAAACGCGCCGAACAACTCATCAAAGGAGTAATCATGATGGTGATGATGCGGTCTTTCCAATTATCAATGGTACGGGTTGCCATGACCGATGGAATGGCACAAGCTACTGCTGATATCATCGGAACCACACTCTTACCGCTTAAACCAAAAGGACGCATGAGGCGATCCATAATAAAAACGATTCGAGCCATGTAGCCGGTTTCTTCCAATATAACAATGAAAGTAAATAACAATACAATCTGAGGAACAAAAATCACGACTCCGCCCACTCCAGGGATAATCCCTTCAGCAAGTAAATTGGCAAAAACCCCTTCTGGTAAAATATTTTTAGCCCATTGGCTTATTGCCCCAAATCCCTGATCTATCAAGTTCATCGGTATTTCGGAAAAGGCATAAACCGCCTGAAAAATCAAAAAAAGTACGCCTAAAAACAACACATAGCCTAGTACCGGATGGGTTACGATTTTGTCTATTTGTTGGGTAAGTTGCGTTTTGCGCGCTTTGGTATCTTTTTTTTCTATGACAAAACGCAGCATTTGGCGAATTTTCTCAAAACGCTGTTGGGTTTCTTGCGTTTGGGCCTGATTCAAGCGAGTAAATTGTCCGTTGTTTGACTCTTCGGCTACATTCGCCAATACTTCTTCTTTTTCGGTCTCTAGGGTTTCTACAAAGGGAAAGTGATTTTTGGGTGCTTCATAATTGGCAATGGCTTCTTTAAGTTCTTTGATCCCTTTTCCCTCCCGGCCACTCATCAACAAAACCGGAGTGTGTCCAAACAGCTCGCTTAGTTTATCTGTCTTAATCTGAATCCCTTTTTTAGCCGACAAATCGGCCATATTCAAGGCCAAAATAACCGGGATTTTTAGATCATATACTTGAGTAAAAAGCAACAGGTTACGCTCTAGGTTAGAAGCGTCCGCAATGACCACAATCAAATCAGGAAAATCAGGATTTTGAGGATCATCCAGCAAGTCTTTCACTACCGCCTCATCTTTAGAGCGAGGGTTCAGGCTATAAGTACCAGGCAAATCAATGACTCTGATTTTTCGTTGGTTATTTAACCTAAATGTCCCCTCTTTTTTATCTACGGTTACTCCTGGGTAATTCCCTACGTGCTGGTTCAAGCCGGTCAATTGATTAAAAACAGTACTTTTACCTGAATTTGGATTACCTACTAATGCTATTTTTTCAATGGTCGCTTTCATTGCCTTCTCCTCTCATGATTCATGTCTGCGTTAATTTTCAAAATTATAAAATAGAACCATCATTGTTTAAAAAAGTTCTAAATAATTAATCTTTATTCTTATCAGAAAATTCAATGAGTTCATTATTTTTATTGAATGGATTATTTACGCGTTGAAATTTGGTTACTTTTTTTGGGCTTGACGGGGATACTGGGCTGTAAAAAAAATGATGTCTCCCAACAAACATCTCATTTGCTCGAGGAACCAACCCATTTTCCAAAACCCACTTATCATTATACCAAAAATCCAATCAGTACTGAGGGGATTGCCCTGGGTAGAAAACTATTTTTTGACCCAATTTTATCTAAAAATAACACCATATCTTGTGGAAGTTGCCACCTTCCTCATCAAGCATACGCTGATCCCGGTAAACGGTTCAGCGCTGGGATCAAGCAACAACTTACTCAACGAAATACTCCAGGATTGTTCAACTTGCGCTGGCACCGTACTTTTTTTGCCGATGGTGGCGTCCGGCATTTTGAATTGATTCCATTGGCTCCTTTGGTCAATAGACAAGAAATGAATGGAAATTTAAGGGATTTGATTCAGAAACTACAAAGTAACCCGGCTTATCGCCAGAATTTTCAACAGGTATTTGCAACCGACTCTATTCAAAGTAAACATATTTTATATGCTTTGGCGCAGTTTATGGGCACCTTGGTGTCCGCCAACTCCCGGTACGATCAATATGTGTTGGGTAAGATCAAATTTACCACAGAAGAAAGCAAGGGTTTGCAACTGTTTACCCAAAAATGTAGCAGTTGTCATCAAATCAAGAATCAACTTTTTACCGATTTATCTTTTCAAAATATTGGATTAGACCGTATTTCAACCGATCCTGGTCGTTACTTGATTACCGAACTTGGGGCCGATAGTGGGCGTTTCAAGGTGCCCAGTTTAAGAAATGTAATGCTGACACCTCCCTACATGCACGATGGCAGGTTCGCCACCATCCAAGCGGTTTTACAACATTATGATCAAGGTGTGCGTGATGCGGTTAACCTAGCTTCCCAACTCAAAAAAAACAATCGCTTGGGAATCCCGATCAGTTCAGCAGAAAAAAGTGCTTTGATCCGTTTCTTATATACCCTAACCGACAGTTCCTTTATACAAAAATCCCAAGCCACCGCTCATCCACCTCGATGAGTATGAACCTGGGATTGTAAGTTTTAAACAAACACCTCGGGACGGGTCGCTCCTACGTATAACTCTTGCCACCAATCGGCCAAGGCATTGGCTTCCATCACTCCTTTGGGCGAACTGCTCGCATGAATAAAATTAACAACATCATTGTCATAATCTGTACTGGTGACCATACCTACGTGGGTAATGGTAGTGTTACCAGGTTTGTCAGTAAAAAAAATTAAATCACCTGACACCAGTTCGTCAATTTCTACATGCTGCCCTATTTGTTTTTGATCGCCCGCTACCCGTGGTACCGGATGTCCAACGGCCTGAAAAGCCTGCAACATCAATCCAGAGCAATCAATACCTTGTTTGGTATTTCCTCCCCAAAGGTATGGGGTACCCAAAAACTCTCTGGCTTTGCTTATTGCCTGTTCAATTTTTTCACTTTGCATATTTTCAAGAATATTTGAGAACTTTAATATATCACTTATTATTTATAAATAAAGTTATATTCCCTATAAAAAGTACAGGGTTTATATGCTTTCTCTCTGTTAATCAATATTATTTTAACATCACCTACCCTTTCTCTGTTGTTTGGCACTGGTATACGCTTCTTCAAAACTTCGGAAAATTTAAACCTGGTATTCAAGCAAATTCTTCAAATTGTCCGAAAAAATAGGCACAAAAAAAGTGCGTTCTGAAATGGAACGCACCCTTATCAATTCAAAATTATTGTAGCCTTTGGGTAATTTTATGCACTTTGCAGGTCAACTCCTCAAAAACCTCATTAATACTCTTTGATTTCACGCTTGGTATCACGTTCTTTGATAGACTCTCGTTTATCGTATAGTTTTTTACCCTTGGCTACTGCCACCTCAAGTTTGGCAAACCCCCGATCATTGATAAATAACCGGGTTGGTACTACTGTAAGCCCTTTGTCTCCCAGCTTTTTCTCAATCTTTCGTAACTCCTTTTTATTCAATAATAGCTTGCGCTCTCGAGTAGGTTCGTGGTTATAGTGGGTTCCGTTTTCATAAGGAGAAATATGCATTTGCTTGACCCACAGTTCGCCCTCGTTAAAAAAACAAAATGCATCGCTCAGCGTGACCTTTGACTGGCGAATAGATTTGATCTCGGTACCAGTAAGTACCAATCCAGCAATGTATTTATCTAGAAACTGGTAATCAAAAGACGCTTTACGGTTTTTGATATGCACCTTTTTCATCACTTCTTGTTTCTTCTTGTCCTTTCCCATGCTTCTCTGTCTTTAAAAGTAAATAATTGTATTGACTGCTCCCCCCTGTTTAAAATACCAAAATCTTCCGGGTAACAGTTTGCCCATTGCTAAAAGTGGCCCTTAATAAATATATTCCCTGTTGTAAGTCACCAATATCTACCAAGCGTTGGTTTACAAAAATGTTATCTCTGGTGAAACTTTGTCGATATATCAGCTTTCCTTTGTTATTCATCAATGTCAACTCTGCATCTTGATTACTCCACAAAGTCACCGTGATTCTCCCTGTATTGGTTGGATTGGGCGCAATCGTTATTTGAGGATTTGAAGTCACATCAATTCCACCAAAATCTATCACATTGGAGGAGCCTTCGCAACCTATTTCGGTAGTAAACCTTAAAGAATACCTCCCTGAATCGATGGGGGTAAAAGTAGCTTCATTGGCTCCAATAATAGGCTTGTCGTCCAGGTACCATTGATATTTCCTGATATTAGCACTGAGTACTGATATTACATTATTATTCAAAATAATTTCGGTTACTGGGGCTGCGGTTACCTCTACTTCTACCTGAGTATCATCACTAAACCCACAAGCGTTGGTCACAGTTAAGGTATAAATACCCGCCTGACTTACAGTAAGGCTATTCCCTGTACCTACCTGGTTTCCATCCTGCTGCCATACATACTGGGCGGTGACATCTAAAATATCGGTAAACAATACCACACTGTCTCCTTCGCAAAACTCCAGCGGAGTCAAATGTTGGATGACCGCAGGTGGAGGCAAGTCAGTGGTAATTGTTTGGGCAGGCGAAAGCGCTGAGCAACCATTTTTGGAGATTTCGACCCGGTATTCTCCCGATCCACTTACACTTAAAATATCGTTGGTGGCATTCTCTACCAAAGCATTGTCTTTGAACCAACGATACTGCACCACTCCTTCGCTTTGAGAGGCTTTCAACTCAATATTCCCTGAACTACACAGTACGCTTGAGCCACCATTGTTTTGAATGATGATAGCAGGGTTAGCAAGCACCTCACCTACTTCTATGGTAATCCTATTTGATGCCACTGCATTGCCACATTCATTGTTTACAGCCAGTTGATAAGTTCCCGCTTCGGTCGCGTCAAAAGAAGATGCTGTACCCAATATTATTCCATCTTTTATCCATTGATAGGTGCTCTCCGAGCCATCAAATTGAGCATAAAGGGTAACGGGAGATTCAAGGTTACACACCTTGGTAGCACTCCCTGGTATGATTCGCACATTAGAGGGCGCAGTTACAAATCTCACCGTCTTCGTGGCTTCTTTTACCCCACAAACTTCACTGGTGACCCTGAGCGTGTAGTCTCCGGTTTGCGTGACATCAATTTGGTTGGTAGTCCCTATGCGCTGTCCATCCAAAAACCACTCAAAAGTAAGTCCCGTACCCGAGGCATCCCCTCTCAGAGTCACCGTTCCAGTGCCACATACCAAGGTGTCTGAGGCAATGATGCTGACATTATTGGGCACCGACTTGATATCCAGCGCTACAGCATTTGAGAGTGGCCCTACACCGCAGGCATTTTCAGATTTGACATTATATACGCCTGACACCGTTGCCGAATAAGTATTTACCAAAGTAGTATCTATCTCTACCCCATCTTTCAGCCAAATATATTGCAAGCCGTCGCCATCTGAGCTGGCCGTTATGGTGATTTGACCATCACAGGTCAACGATTCTGGGCTTGTCAAGGAAATGGTTGTTGGAGGAGTGCTTATAAAAGGAATATTTACTACCTCAGAAGCCAGGGTAGAATCACATACTGCACTTGTGATTTCTACTTGATAATTACCCGAGGTAGTCACCGTATAAGTAGCACTGTTGCTTACAATTATATTGTCTCTTTTCCATACATAACTCAGGCTATCTCCGTCAGTTTCTGCGCTCAATACCAGTGAATTAACACTACACCCCAAAGAGGGAGGTTCAGAGGTTTTCAGGTTTACAAAAGAAGGTGGTGTCACCGACTTGATCGTAATGGCGTCTGAACTAGTGCTTCCACAAGTACCATAGGCCACCACATGGTATTGCCCATTTTCTGAAGTGGTAAAATTTCTTTCGGTGGCTGAGGATTGTACCAACACCCCATCCTTGTACCATTCGTAAAGGGTGATGTTATCCCCTGGCGAAACACTGGGTTCGGCAGCATCCAAACGAGGAAAAAAAGCCCCACAAAAAAGCGTCGCACTACTGGAGGTAACCCCTGGTTTACCCGGAGGATTGGCAGCACTGATCGTAATGCTCGTAGTATCGGATCCACAACCATTGGTGGCAATCAAAAAATAAGTACCCGCACTGTTGGCCTGATAAACGGTAGCCGTGGCTCCTGAAATAGCATCACTGGCGTCGGTACCATCCAAATACCATTGATAAGTCAAATCAGAGCCACTCGCGCTCCCCGTAAGGTTGACGGTAGTGCCTGTACAAATCAAATCGTTGGTGCCAGAAGACACAATGCTTGCATTGGAAGGAGCCACCGAAGCTTGAGTAATGCTCACTTCATTAGAAAACGTTTCTCCACAGTTGTTCACGACCCTTACTTTGTAAGTACCTGGATCAGTAATTTCTATGAAATTTACTGTACTGGATGTGGTGGCGTTGGCTCCTGATAGCTGCACTCCGTCTTTGAACCACTCGAAACGATCGATGAAACCCAAATGGCCTGCGGTAAGTGTGACCTTGGCACCACTACAAACCGTAGAAGTAGAGGCATTGAGCGTAACTCCAGTTGGGACAGCGGTCACCACTCTTAGATTAAATTCAATGGATTCATCGGTACCATCCACTTGCACTTTTACAGTCTGTGAAGAACCAGGGGAGGCACCCGCAGGTATGGTAAGTTCTGGAACCGTGGTTGGAATAGGGCTTCCACTAAAAATCCATTCATAATTGGTCCCAGTTGCAGTCGTGGTGAGCTTGAATCCGGTTCCCTGACATAATGTAATAGAATTGTTACTACTTGTCATTTCGGTACTTACCCCATTGATTTCAATAAATATATCTGGAGTTGTGAAGACCTTCGCCTTGGCATTTTTCACAAACGTCGGGTACTCCACCACCTTTAATGAAACCAATGTCCACAATCCAACAAAAAAAGTAAGTGTGGTCAATAACTTTATTTGAAGTTTTTTCATTATCATTCTAACTATTTGAGCGCAGGGTCTAATTGATTATACCGATTTCACATCAAAGGTAAACCTCAACAAGCAGTATTTTATAATAGTTTTAGTTTTTTTGGTGCTTAAGTCCATAGTCGCCGGTCCATAGTCCACAGTAGCGCAAAGCGGGGCAAATTAATCATCGCTTCGCGCAACCATTTAACAATGCAATAATGAGCCGAAGGCGGAACAATAGAAATTATCATATTTGCGAAAATAATAATCGCTTCGCGGAACAATTTAACAATAAAGCAATATAACCATCAGCGAAGCGAAGCAATACATATCATAAAGTCAAACATGACATACGAATTTTCAAAACCTACGTTTTAAACGTCACATGGAGGTTCTAGTTGTATAACTAGAAAAAAATTAGCCGACTTTGTCCACAACTGCCTCAAATGCCTGCTCTAGGTCTGCAATCAAAGCCTCTGGTTCCTCCAATCCAACGTAAAAACGAATCATATTCAGGGGCAAAACCGCAGTGCCATAATTGGCCGAGGTATGTAATACACAAGCAGGAAAAATCAACGATTCATGTCCCCCCCACGAACAAGCCATTACAAATCGCTTTAATTGATTACAAAACCGCTCCATGGTTTCCATATCATCAGTGGCCAAATCTATCGAAAATTGCCCTGCTCCTTGCTTCATTTGCTTTTTAGCCAATTCGTATTGAGGGTCATTTTCCAAAAACGGGTAATAGATTTTGCGCACCATCGGATGCTGTTGTAAATATTCAATTACTTTGGCGGTAGTATTGCTTACCCGCTCCAATCTAGCAGGTAATGTCCGCAACCCTCTCAACAACAACCAAGCATTGAAGGGTGAAATTACCCCACCGAGTGTCATAAACTCCGACGCAAAAATTTTAGACATCATGGCTTTACTTCCGCAAAGTATACCTGCTACCGTATCGCTATGCCCACTAATGTACTTCGTAGCCGAATGTGCTACCATGTCAATACCATAGTCGATGGGTCGTTGATAAAGTGGCGTGGCGTAACTATTATCCATAATGGTCACAATTCCGTGGCGTTGAGCGATCTCAGCTACCGCAGCAAGGTCTTGTTGTTCAAAAGTCCAGGAATTGGGACTTTCCAAGAAAATCACTTTGGTATTGGGCCGAATTGCAGCCTCAAAATTGGCGGGATTGGTGCCATCTACCATCGTATTCGTTACTCCAAATCTAACCAACAAATTATTTAAAAGCTTACCTGTCCAACTATAAGGCTTTTGCACGCATACGACATGGTCTCCCTGGTTTACATTGGCCATCACCGCTGCTCCAATGGCCGCACTTCCACTGGCAAAGACCAATGCGTCCTCGGCATTTTCCAGTGCAGCCATTTTTTGCTGAAGCATATGGGTAGTAGGGTTATGCCCACGCGTATAAAAAGGCAAGTCTGATTCATTGACGAGTGCTTCGCGCATGTCGGCTACCGTATCAAAGCCAAACATGGCCGTTTGCATAATGGGCGGGGTAACTGCACCGTAGTATTGAGCCCGATCTTCTCCTAATTCATTGATGATATAAGATATATCCATGGTTTGTTGTGTGTAATCTTCGTTCATATTTTTGCCAAGTTAAAAAATATTTAAGTTTTAGAAGCGGTTTGAATTCTATTCAATAATTTTACGGCCAGTTCCCTTCATTTTTTGAGATGGCTTTTTAGGCTTTTTTCGTCGGATATTCTCCAGATGTACTAGATAGAAAAGCTTTGGTAAGATCGTAGGAAAACTACCTTTCTAGTGCTCAAAACGATGTTACTAGTCGCTATTTCTCAAGAAAACGAAGCAAATAAAGCAAACAAACAATGAGTCAAAAAGCATTACAAGACAAAGTAGTAGTGATTACTGGTGGTTCTTCTGGAATCGGAAAAGCCTGTGCTGAAGTATTTGGAAAAGCAGGGGCAAAAATAGTGATTACTGGACGAAACAAAGAGAATTTGGTCAAAGTATCGGGTACCCTCAATATGGAACATATAGATAATTTCCCGATTGTAGCCGACTCGAGCATAGAAGCTGATTGCGAAAAAGTCATTAGAGAGACTGTTAGTAAATATCAAAAAATAGACATTTTGATTAACAATGCAGGAATCTCAATGCGGGCTTTATTTCAGGATTTGGACCTATCGGTGATCGAGAAAGTAATGCGTATCAATTTTTTTGGAACGGTTTATATTACCAAATTTGCCCTCCCTTACCTCATCGAGAGTCAAGGCTCCATTGTAGGTGTTTCTTCTATTGCTGGGTTCAGGGGGCTACCTGCCCGTACAGGATACTCGGCGTCTAAGTTTGCTATGCAAGGTTTTCTGGAGTCTCTCCGTACCGAACTACGCAAAAAACATGTTCACGTGCTAGTAGCAGCTCCTGGTTTTACGTCTTCCAACATCCGAAGTACCGCATTGGTAAAAGATGGGTCGGCTCAGGGAGAAACGCCCCGGGACGAAGGTAAAATGATGACCTCAGAGGAAGTAGCCCTTCGTATTTACAAAGCAGTCTTGCGTCGTAAAAGAAGCTTGGTGCTCACTCGTACGGGCAAACTGACCGTATTGCTAAACAAGTTTTTTCCAAAATTCATGGACAAAGTGGTCTATAACGCTATGGCCAAAGAAGAAAACTCTCCGTTGGAACCATAGTTGAATTGATCACTGCTGATAAATCTCCTTTTTTTAAATTTTAATGAGATTACTTTCCCGAATGTAGGCGACTTGGTCGCCTATTTTTATTTTAAACCAAATGTCTTTTTTACTCAATATTTCTACCCTATGTCCTTTGTCGAGGCGATCTATCATTTCCGACGCAGCCGAAGGAGCACTCATCAAAAAAACCTTATTATTTTTGATGATGGCCTTGGGAGGGTCCTCAGAAAAATTGAGCAAGATAAATATACCCGTCAAGGCCAATAAAAACGCGATTCCTTGTCGTACTGGCAACATTTCTCTTTTGCGTAAGCGATAAATAAAGAGACCAAACAAACCTCCAAAGAGAAGTACCAATAGTATATTGAAGTAAATGTAATACCGATGGAATACCGCCAAGATATAGTCAAAGTCAGAATGTTCGTAGCCCTTCAGGCCTTTGTCCTGAGCAATTTTTTCCATACGTAGCAATGTCGTATTGCTCGGGGCGTATTCATAATGCAAACTTAAGTAGAACAAAGTCTGGGTATAGTCTCCCAGTCCTTCGTAAATAAAAGCCATTTTTAACAACATACTCGGCGAGGCCTTTCCGCTGTGATGAAAAACATTCTCATAAATTTTAAGCGATTCAGTATACTTTTGTTGGGCAAAAAATCGATCCGCTTTGGCAAGCTCTTGCTCACTGTTAAAACCATAGCAAAAAGATTGGGCAGTTACCAATATCCAGAAAAGTACAAACAAGAATTTTTTTTCAGAGAATCTTTGCATTTTGAAATCCATCGTATAACTTTGCACCGCAATTACGAAAAAAAGCACTGTAATAGCAAAAATATGATTTCTTAGCTCAGTTGGTAGAGCATCTCCCTTTTAAGGAGAGGGTCCTGGGTTCGAGCCCCAGAGGAATCACCAAA
>CALDJV010000591.1 GCA_937899305.1 uncultured Cytophagaceae bacterium | reverse complement strand
TTATACAAATTAGAAACATAAATTGGGAAACTTATTTTTGTTTCATCCCTTAGCTTAAGCTCAAATGAAAGTTCATAAGTTTGGTTGGCTGTCACTGATACCGATTTATTGGCATTGATGGCCCAAAGAAAATGCTGCCCCCAAGCCCGGTGCTGAATTTTTAGGCTTCCAGCCTGACTACTCACTCCAGATTGGTTGCTCTGGTCGTTCCAACCATTGCGTGCAACCCAATTGCTGGCTGGCAAAGTCAATTGTTCTTGACAACCTGGTGTAGGTGGTGGTGTATTGTCCGTCAAAGTAATTACTACTGAGGTAGAAGTACTTTCAGCATCTTGGTTATCATATGCCTTGGCCTTGAGTGTATAACTCCCTGCCGCATCATTGGTCCATTCAAAGTTCAACGTTCCTCCGTTGGTTTCAGCTACTTTTTGGTCGTTGATGTAAAGCTCGGTTTTTACTACTTGTCCATCAGCATCAGAGGCACTCACCTCAATATTGACCGTTTGATTGATCTCAAAACTGGCATTGTTGCCAGGTGACGTAATGCTTACTTGGGGCTTTTCATTGTTAGGTGGTGGTGGAGGTGTACCATCAGAAGAACATACCTGAATTTGTTTGAACCAATGGGCGTTGGCCAAAGAAGGTTGTCCACCCCAATTCAGTTTGAATGCCAAGAATGCACTTGGATTAGCCGGTGCCTTTAAGTTAAAAGTATAAGTTTTGAAATCGTTGGCTGCATTTACTTCCGACGAAACACTGGTGTATACTTGTTGGGGTCCGTTCCAGGTGCTGCCAGAAACAAAAGCGGCCTCAATGGCAGTAACGGGGTGATTTGGGTCTACTTTGAGATCAAACGATACTTGATATACCTGATTGGGAGTGAGTGACAATGATTTTTGCTGATTGATCACCCAAAGATAGTCTTGCCCCCACTGACGATGGGTTATTTTCAGATAATTGCCCTCATTGGTTACTCCCGATTGGTTGTTTTGGTCAGACCAAGCATTGCGAACTACCCAATGATCCACGGGGCGCTCCAAGTTACTCTGGCAATTTTGGGGAGCCGATGGATCTACCAATGTAATGGTGACTGAAGTAGGATTGCTCTCTGCCCCGTCGTTGTCATATGCCTTGGCCGTCAAGGTATAGGTACCTGGAACACTACTTTGCCAACCATAACTGAGGGAACCACTGGCACTTTCAGCAATTTTTTGTCCATTTATCAAAAGCGCTAATTTTACCACTTCACCGTCGGTATCTAAGGCATTTGCTTCAATGTTAATGACTTCGTTGATGTTGAATGAAGCCAAATTACCTGGTGATACAATGTTGGCCTGTGGCTTTTGATTCACTGGAGTACCACCACCCGAGGTAGGCAAAAAGAAATTTCCGGTAAGTTGAAACAAATAAAGCGTCTTGAGGCTTTGGTTGAAATAAGAAAAGTCATCATTTATATTTACCAAATCGGTGTAAGATGCATTGAGGTGGGCTTGTTGTTGACCAGCAATGGCTGCATTGGCAAAAGCTCCTACAAAAGTACTGTTGTGGTATTGGCCGTATACGCTTCCATTTTGATAATATCCATCTTTGATATTAGCCGATCCACCAAGTTGTACCCGCACAAAATCAGAGGCTTTTTTACAATAGGCAGCTGCCTCGGCTGTACCAAACCAGATGTAGTCGGTTGCAATGCGCCAAGGGGTACGTGCAGCATCATAATGATAACGACGTCCACCTGAGAAATACCCTCCAGCTTGCGATGAATGGCTACCATTGGCACTGCACCAGTCAGATACCAAGCCACCAGCGGCACTATTTACGTTCAGGTTTTTGTTGATAATATCGTAGGATTTGTCGGCTACCTGGTTCCAAAAGTTTTGGTCATTGGTAAACTGACCAAATGCCCGATAATAACCTGGAGAGTAGTAAGAAGGGTTGGTAATTCCACTTCCTCCGAATACATCGCCTGGCTTAAGCACAAAAGAACCTGCCTCTACCTCGTGTTGTTTGATGAGGGCAATGTGGTCTTTGGCCGCTTGCTGATAGTCAATGCTTCCCTGGCTCCCCCATTGGTAATGGGCAATGATCAGCGCCATTGTTGCATCCAGGTCACCGTCGGTAGCACCATTAAAACCACTGGCATTGCCACACCCTTCTATCCGCCAATTCATAAAGCCATTGTTATTGACATGATCGAGGTAATATCTCCACAATCCATCAAAAATGCTTTGTTCTCCGGCATAAGCGGTCAACAACATTCCATAGGCAATGCCTTCCGACACTGTCTGAGAGGGGTTGTCAAATTTTACCCGATAACGCCCATTGGAACAAGTAGTTAGGAAGTTTGACTTCCAGGTATTATAAGCCCGCTGTGCGTCTTGCGCTGATGCATTTGTGGGCATCAACCCGTGATCATACACCTTATTCTGGGGAAAAGGGAAATTCTGAGCTCGTACCTGGGCACTAAAGAGGTACAGCAGTACTACTAGCTGGGTAGTTAGTCTTAAAAATCTCATTATGGTTAGGAAATTTTATATGAAAAAATTAAAATATTCTCATGCTTAAAATTGCCCTGATGTTCGTATGTATTCTGCTGATTGTATATACTAATCCTAGTGGTATACAAAGAACCCACAACTTGAATAAAGATTGTAGGTGAATTGAATAGAAAAATGGCGGATGTAATAATTTATCTACATAAGTCAAGGAGAGCAAACTCATTGTCCTTTTTGAGGTCTCATTACTCAGATTTACCCATTGTTTGGATGTAATAAAATCGCTTTGATGCTTTAGTTAAAGTAATGAATCTGGCACTTTAAAGTAGTCATTACACAATTGGGCTATTTTTGAATGGTTTTGTTGTTGCATTCGTTATTGTTACATCGCGAAACAATGAGCCGAAGGGAGAACAATACAACGGGCAATCTATAATGAACGGTTCAAAAGTGATAAGCCCTGCTCCATTAATAATTGCTCCTGCTCATTGGGTTGGTACAAATCTACAAATTCAAACCGTACATGTTTTTGAAATTCTTTGCGCAAGGCAGGTTCAAATGCTTGGGCATACTTATGAAAGTGTTCATTGGCCAAAATCCCGATCACATAGTTCGGTTGGATGTCTTCTTCGGGCTTGTTCATTTGCAATCCTACCACAATTTGTAATACCTGAGGGTCGGTTTCAAAGTTTTTCACCAATGCTTTTCGAAATGCTTTGAGCTCCCATTTATCGGGTTGGTCAAACACCTCGTTTACCTTTACAATATCTACCACCCTGTTTCTTAAACCTGTTTCGGTGAGATTGAGCATAATGTCTTTGGTGACATCTAACCCACCCTTTCGGTTTATTTTGAGGCAACTCAAGGTTTCGGATGGCCCTGAAGGGATGCCCCACCAACCCAATAGCCCTGAAATGCGGTTGTAACGACGCTGATACTTTTTCAATTCTTCTTCTTCCGTAATCAAGATAGGGGATGTCATCACGGTAAAAGTAATCAAGAAAAAAGAATAACAGTATTGAAAAATAACAAATTTTCCACCTCGCTCAATCACGTCCTCCAGTTGGGTCAGCGTATAATCTTCTTTGATGATTAATCTTTGTTCACTCATTTTTTTGTAGTTTTTGAATCACTTTTTGTAAAGAATCTATCTGTTGTTTTTGGCCATTTATAATTTGAGTAGTCCGAGCTCTGGTGGCTATCTCCGATTCGTACGAAATGTAGCTCGCGATCAAAGATCCGATCATTATCAGACATATGAAAGCAAAAATAACTTGAAATATTATTTTATTCCTTCTGACCAATGAATCTTTCATCCGCCGTTCTTCGTCTTCGGCTGTTTTACTAAAGTCTATAAAACTCATGGCCCGCTCATAGTCAGGGTCGTACCGACTGGCCCAAGCTTTGCTCGGCTGCATTGTTTCTCTCTTAACAATGGCCTGTTTTAAGTCACAGCCGCTCAACAACTCCTTCTCTTTTTCATAGGCTTGGGCATGTGTCACCCATTGTTGGTAAGTTTGGGCATTTTCAAACTCCTCTTGCTGCCAGCGCTCGAGCAACTCCCAACCTTGCAAAGTGGCATCAGGAGCCAGTTGTACCAAACTGCCCTCTTTCAAAACCTGATTATTACTCAATATTTGTTGTTTGCTAAACTTTTGCACCACTTCGCGGCAAGTCTCTACACTGGCCCCAGCAATGATGGCCAACTCTCCAAGTGTAGTTGGCCGGGGTTCGTCTGTATAATTGACCTGACGATGAGTAATGCCTTGAAATATCATCTTGGCCACTTTCTTTTGCTCATTGTCAAGCGCCTTGAAAGTATTGTTGGCAGTTTCAATCAAATTATTTTCCATAAAATTAACTTATACTACTGGGTCTTCGGGAGAATTGTCAATCAATTGTTGAATCAAAGTGTCTAGTCCATTTTTTCGAGCTGCGTCTACTGCGGCCTCTCCAGCTTGTTCCAGTTTGGTAATGTTATCGGGCGAAGCATCGGCCATGTCACTAGAATAGTTCTTGACATAGTCGTCGGGAACATCTACCCGCAAATAATTGCTCTTTTCCGGGCCCAGTGATTCATAAATCCAACGCATTTGGGTAGTCACGGTGTCTAAGGCGCCATCCATCATAATGTTAGGAATATAAACAGCCCATTTTCCAACCCACCATTGCCCACTATTCCCTAGTTTTTTCATTTGAAACTGTCCTCCTCCAGTACCGATAGACAAAATCAGCATGTCTTTGGCCGAAGGTTGATTGATTTGGGGAAAATTGGTTTTACGGCACTCAGTGTAAGCCACCATAGTAGGATCGTTGGCAAATACTCCCCCATCAATGTTGACCATTTGCTCACCGCTGACCAAGTTGGTAATGTCGGCGGGCGGAAAATAAGTAGGTGCTGCCGAGGTAGAACGGGTGACATCACGCACATAAAACTCCCTTTTTTTACTTGGAGCCTCTCGACTATCAAAGAAAAAAGGGGCCGTCGCTTTCATGTTGTAAGTAGTTACCAAACACTTACGCAATAGCTCGCTCAACTTCAAGTCTCCAAATTCCTGCTTAAATATGTTTTCTAAGTTTTTGGGACTGTACTGGGTGGCGTTAAACAATTGCCTCAAACCCAACCACGAACTACGCTTAGACTTGTTGAAAATATTGTACCCTTCTTTGGCGTAAAAATCGAGGGCCTCTTGGGTAGTGTATTTGGCCGAAGGTGCGTTTGGTTCACTAGAGGGATTGGGTACCAAATAAAAACATCCCAAAATTCCTCCGGTACTGGTACCTGCTACCATATCAAAATAATCGGCCAAACGGGCTTGTGGCTTCCCACTCTTTTTTTGCAATTCTTCTTCTACATATTTTAGCACAGTTGCAGGAATTACGCCGCGTATTCCACCGCCATCTAAGGATAATATTCTTACTTTTTTGCTCATAAAACTGTTTAATTTTTGAGGATTGATGATTAACTCAAAATAGAGACTTATTCCCATTTGTGCAAAGTTGTGTCCCTTGTTTTTAAAATCATTTCCTGAATCTTGTTTTATCTCACAAACTTGTAGTATCTTATGACGCTTATTATACACCTTTTGGAAAAGAGCAATGAATGACTACCAACATATACTT
The DNA here is from genome assembly GCA_937899305.1 of uncultured Cytophagaceae bacterium. Classification (GTDB taxonomy): domain Bacteria; phylum Bacteroidota; class Bacteroidia; order Cytophagales; family Microscillaceae; genus Microscilla. The sequence goes on along the minus strand of CALDJV010000591.1, from coordinate 11,158 downwards.
ATTGTTGACGACGATAAAACATTTATCAAAGTAAATCACAAGATTTTTAGTAATCTGACCGGCTGTACCAATGTCAACTTCAAAATGAGTGGGACTACCGCGCTAGAGTTTCTGAAGGAAATGCACGCTCAGAATCAGTTTCCCGATCTCATTACCCTCGATTGGAAAATGGAATTGGGCAATGGAATGGATTTTTTGAAAGCCTATCAGGAGAAGTACCACGCACATTATCCCCAAACGAGTGTACTCATCATTACCGAAGCATCGAATGAAATAAAGACCCAAATCCAGGAGTTTGCTTTTGTCAAAGGGGTATTAGCCAAACCCTTGCAGGCCGTCGAGCTCAGCAATATCTTATAATTACAACCTGGTTTATCAATTACATCAAAACCAAGCTACTGTGTATGATAAAAACCTCAAAGACTTCACTTGTTTTATTGATAAACAGATCGGTGCTCGATAGAAATGGCATAATCATCCTTTAAAACATCCATCATTTCCCAACCATCGTAGTTATCATCATCACAAACCCAAACCATTTTTATTTGAGTAAGCTGCTCCAGAGTGTCCAACAAACGCATCAATATTTGCCAGCCTCCAATATTGTCTTGATAATGAAATACGACCCAAATATTGGTTTCGGGCAATGGATTGGACTTGTAAACGCCCAACCAACGCTCAAAGTTGGCCCATTCCAGTTCAGAAATGACGCGTTCTCCCCAGTAGCCAATCTGTAAAGCAAACTTTTGTTCATCTACCTGAAGCTTTACAAACTGCTGTCGCCCAGTATAATCTCCAATAGAAAATTGTTCCCAGGCTTGTACTACGGGCAAATTACTGATCTTTTCGGGTAAATCGGGGTAAGCATCATACACATACAGTTGTTGTAAGCTGGGCCATTTTTTTAATACTTGGGGGGTGAGCTGCAGGGCCAAGGTCTGGTTGACAGACAATACCTGTAATCGTTGAAATGAGGCAAGTTCTGAAATATCGGATAGGTGAGTGCCGTGCAAAAACAAGTATTTGAGGTAATTTAGGGAGGGCAACGAAGCTGGTAAATGTGCTATGAGGGTGTGGGTCAAATCCAGGGTTTGTAGTACTGGTAAACGGTCTATCTCTTCAGGAAGCGTAGTAATGGGATTAAAGGAAAGATACAAATGATGTAAAAAAGAGAGTTCGGTTAAATCAGGAGGAAAGCGCTGAATACTGCATCCAGACAGCGACAAGCATCTTTGCTTGAAAGGCAAAAACCGAAATACGCCTTGTTCAAAATACAATCCTAAAGTTTTGTTGGCATCGGTTGCCTTGAGCAATCTATGTAAAGTAAGGTCAGCTGGTTGTGGTAAACTTCTTAATAACTGAAAAGCCAAATCTATATTTACTATATTTCTGGTTTTGAGTAATTTTTTAATCTTCACCAAGTGGCTATCTTGCCCACTATTTCCTTCTGAGCTGTACAAAAAATTATCCCATTGGGTCATAAACAATCATTTTTCCTCGATGGATTTGACAATGCACCAAGTTAATGTTTTATGACTTATGCTACAATACATTCCGTTTATAGTTAGGAGTTGGTAGATCATAGTTGGGAGTTGGTAGTTTTGTTTAGTCGATAGTCAATGGTCCATAGTCCATAGTGGCGCAAAGCGGAACACAAAGTCCTGAGCATAGCCGAAAGAACTAAGATTAACTTTGCCGAGCTGGATTCAGTTGTTATCATATTTGCGAAATTAAGAAAAAATCATCGCCTCGCGTAACCCGAAGTCCTGAGCGAAGCCGAAGGAACTAACAATGAGTCGAAGGCGGAACCAGGTATTGGATGAATCATCGCTTTGCGCAACAATTTAACAATAAGCATAGCGGAACAATGTAACCATAGCACCATCTTACTTCTTTACAGGGCTTGTCCAACGCTCAGCGGCACTCCCTTCGTCGGTGGTTTTCGTGGGCTTACTTATTGGGATGGTTCTTCGAATGGCTACTTCTTTCACTTGTATATTGCCACTTTTGTCCATCGCTTCTATCTTTAGCAGGTTGTAGTTTTTATCTAAGTGAATGTAAGCTTCAAAATCCCCTTTTTCACCTATGTTTACTTTATTGCCATTAATGTGCACCAACTCCATTCCAGAAACAAGATCTGAAGCGTGGCCTTTGAGGTGAAAAATATTTTGATCCGATTTCACCAAAATTCTCATCGTATGATTCAATACTTCTAATACTGGCTTTTGCAAAAAAAGCACCACCTTGGGAGCTTTCTTGTCCCAGGGTTTTCGGGTTTTGGCCAACTTGAGTGCCTTTGCCGATATAGGAGCAGTGTAACTACTGGCACTTAATATTTTTTTGTCGTGTTGGGCCCAACCTGGACAGCTGAGACACAGGGAGATCAAGATGACTAATATAGCGACGGGGGAAACTTCGTTTCTTAAAAAAATCACAGTAGGGGGTTATTTAAATGTTGTGTAAGTGTAATCTTGTAAATAGCTGATAAAACTCAGCTACCAGTGTGTGATATATAAAGTGCGGTCTAATTAATCTTACAAGACAATTTACTGGAAATCGTAATGTTTTTTTGGGAGGTCTTTTTGTCTAGGGGTAACATTGTTTTGCAAGGCGAAAATAATCGAAACGATCCAGAATATCAGGGCAGTGTGTAATAATAATGTACATGATTGAAAATAATAGTTACTTTGATAAATCTAGCAGGAAGGTTGTTGTAAAAACTGGTATGGTGTGACTTTGAAGTATACCACAAATGTAGAAAAATTAATCTCAATTTATACTTGCAACAACACTATTCTAGCATTTATACATTTTTTGTCATAAAAAGTATTTTTTGATAGGTATTTCAGCAATTTGCTATTTTTTTGAACACAAATCAATCTATTAGATGCAAAAAAAGTGTCTTTTTCTTTTAAATGTGCAAAAATGTTACATAAAAGTTTGTCATTAGTAAAACCTTTATATCATTATTTTCGTAGCATTTTTTTGCTCGATCAACATCCCTCATCTTTGATTATTTGTAGAGGCCTTTTTTTAATTGTTTTAAACAACTCATTATGTTTAGTTCGCTATTCTCGGAAGCTTACAACATCATCCTCAAAGAACTCCAGTTATGGTTTACAGTCGCGGTCAAATTTTTACCCAACTTCGTATTCGCCATTCTGGCAATGCTGGCCTTTCATTATCTAGCCCGGTTTAGTCGCAAGCTCAACCGTCGCTTTTTCTCAAAGATATCCGATAGCACAACCATTAATAGTGTATTGATCCAACTCATTTTCATCGGCATTGAGTTGATTGGTATTTTTGTCGCCCTCAACATTTTGGGACTCAGTAAAGCCGTTACTTCCCTATTGGCAGGAGCGGGAGTCGTAGGATTGGCCCTTAGTTTTGCATTTCAGGATTTGGCTACCAATTTCATTTCTGGTTTTTTTATTGTCATTCAAAAGCCTTTTGTATTGGGCGATTACATCAAAACCAATAATTTTCAGGGGTGGGTCAAAGAAATCAGCCTGCGTACCATCCTTATTGAAGACCTGAATGGGCAAGACATCATCATTCCTTCCAAAATCATCATTCAGAACCCTTTGGTCAACTACAGCTTGATCCAAAAAAGACGGATCAATCTCAAGGTAGGGGTCACCTATGATGCCGACCTACGTCTGGTGAAAGAAGTCACTATTCAAACCATTGCCAAGCTTCCGGAAGTCAACACCAAGCTAGGTGCCATCAGGGTAGATTTTGACGAATTCAGTGATAGCGCCATCACTTTTACGTTGCGATTTTGGATTGCCAAGAGTGATCAGAATGAATATAACCAAGTGGTGAGCGAGGCTATTATGAGTATCACGGAGGTATTCCGTCAACACGATATCACGATTCCATTCCCCATTCGTACCTTGGATTTTGGCATACAAGGTGGTACCCGTTTAGATGAAGTTTTGAAATAGTTTGTCAAATATCTGCTGTTTTAAGTGCGGCATTTTTTGGCACTGTGCTTCAATCCCCAAAAAAGGGTAATGACCGCTGCTAGAGTGGTTTTAGGTGTATTCTTCACGATACCATATCGCCGGAAAGCATGAACAACTTAAGAGACAATACAAGGCTATATTTTATAAATTACCTAACCCTGGCCTGGCCTTAGCAAATAATCATATTTTTTTCCTAAGTTTGTATATTAACTCATGCACTGAATGAACACCCAAATATTCTCGATATATTTATTACCGTTTACCTTGGCCTTCATCACCTTGGGAATGGGGCTATCGCTTACCATTCGCGACTTCAAAAACATTTTTCTACAACCCAAGGCAGTTATTTTAGGCTTGGTGTGTCAAATGATTGTATTGCCCGTTTTTGCCCTGTTCATTGCTCAATTCTCAGGGTTGAGCGACGAACTCAAAGTAGGAATCGTCATCATTGCCGCCTGCCCAGGAGGAGCTGTTTCCAATCTGATTACCCACTTGCTGAAGGGCAATGTAGCCCTCTCAGTATCCATGACTTCGGTCAATAGCTTCATTACTATTTTCACGATTCCAACCATTGTGAGCGTTGCGCTGCATTATTTTCTAGGCAATAGCAAAGAAATTACGATGGATTTCTGGGATACCTTTCTCCGAGTATTGTTCATCACTGTCATTCCTTGTTTGGTAGGAGTAATCATTCATCACCAACGCAAAGCATTTGCCGAAAGCCTCGAGCGTCCTCTAAAAGTGGCCATGCCGGTGTTGTTGGCTTTGGTTATGATGGGATCTATTTTCATCGATAAAAAAGAAAACACAGTGCCCATCACGCTCCATGAGTATCTTACGGTGATTGTACCCTGCTTAATTTTAAATTTTGGGGGCATGTTCATCGGTTTTTTTACTTCCAAAGTTTTTGGCCTAAGAAAAAAGAATCAAATCACCATTGCCATTGAGGTAGGGCTTCAAAACACCGGGTTGGCCATTTTTGTAGCGGTTTCGTTGTTGAAAAACCAACACATGGCCATTCCAGCCTCCGTGTATGCGCTGTTTACCTTTTTCTCGGCCGCTGCGTTTGGCTTCATTGTCAATCGAAAAGAGATTATGAAAAAAAATCCCAAGGCCAGTAAACCTGCTCCAGAAACTCCCAAAGAAACCGTTTAAATACCCTCAACCAGATTACCTTATTGTCTGATTGTTTTTTAGGCCATCAATTCATCGTTATGATCAACAGGACTCGTAGAACGCCCAAGCAATGCTGCAACAAATTCAGGATACCATATTAGAACAACACGAAATAGCTTTGTTTGTCTATCGAATCGATTTGATGCATCCCCAAGTATCAGGCAACAAATGGTACAAGCTCAAGTACAATCTACTGGCAGCCAAACAACAAGGTTACCAAACGCTGCTGACTTTTGGTGGCGCTTACTCTAACCATATTTATGCGACGGCTGCCGCTGGTAAAATGCATGGCTTTCAAACCATTGGAATAATTCGCGGTGAAGCCCATACCCCACTCAATCCTACCCTACAATTTGCGGTAGACTGCGGCATGCAGTTGCACTATCTGGACCGGACAACTTACCGGGACAAAAAATCACCCGAAGTACTGGAAATACTGCAACAAACTTTTGGGTCGTTTTATCTCATTCCCGAAGGAGGCTCCAATGCCTTGGCAGTCAAGGGTTGTACCGAAATTTTAACTGAACTTGACGCCACATTTGATGTAATCACCACTGCCTGCGGTACAGGAGGAACTTTGGCGGGATTGGTGGCTCATTTGCCCGATCATCAGCAAGTATTGGGATTTCCAGCCCTCAAAGGGGGCGATTTCTTGTACAACGATACCGAAGATTTGCTCGATGCGTATTATGATGCATTCAACATTTCCCGAGAAGCTACTCGAGATCGTTATCAATTGATGACCGATTATCACTTTGGAGGATATGCCAAGAAAAAGCCTCCTCTTTTATCATTTATGGATGATTTTACTCAACAACATCAGATTCCCCTCGAGTGGATTTATACTGGAAAAATGTTCTACGGATTGTATGATTTAATCAAAAACAACTACTTTAGGCCTTGCACTAAAATTGTAGCCCTCCATACTGGGGGGATTAGATAAAGTATTCAACCAATTTATAACAATAAATCACCCCATGTCTATAGGTCAAAAATCAGAGCTGGCAGGTATGCAGGCCATTAGTGAAATAGTAGCCAACGTATTGAAATCAATGCGAGACTACGCTCAACCAGGAATGACTACCAAAGCATTGGATCAATTTGGCGGCTCGTTGCTTGAGGAATACGGCGCCAACTCGGCTCCTTTGCTCACCTACAATTTTCCTGGTTTCACTTGTATCAGTGTTAACCATGAAATTGCCCACGGCATTCCTACCGAACAAAAGGTGTTGCAAGAAGGCGACTTGGTAAATATTGATGTATCAGCCGAACTCAATGGTTTCTGGGCCGATAATGGCAGTTCGTTTGTACTGGGCGAAGACGTAAACCTTCATCAACCGCTGGTAAATGCTTCGCGTGAAATACTGAAAATGGCCATTGAACACACCCGCGATGGGGTGCGCATTGCCCAAATTGGGAGAATTATTGAGACTGAAGCAAAAAAACGAGGTTATCGGGTCATTCGAAACTTGGCTGGCCATGGGGTAGGTCGTAGTTTGCACGAAGCACCCACTTCTATTTTGAATTGTTATGATAAGTTTAACCGCCAACGATTCAAGAAAAATACTACAGTGGCCATTGAGACTTTTATCGCTACTGATTCTACCTATGCTCGAGCCCAACAAGATGGCTGGACGCTGCTAGGCAACCGAGGTGGCTTTGTGGCTCAACATGAACATACAATTATGGTTACTGACGAAAAACCAGTCATTTTAACTGCTTCTAACGATATTTGGTCTCATGCTTGAATATCGTACGGCCCAAAAACAGGATGTTGACTACTTACTCTGGCTTCGCAAACAAACCATGACTACGTATCTCCAGCAGGCGGGTATACCTACTACTGATGCGTTTCATTTGCAAAGAATTCAATACCAATTTGCCCATGCCCAACTTATTTTATGGGAGGGTGAATTGGTTGGCTTGCTTAAGATGATTAAAAAAGAAGGTGATTGGGAAATTGCTCAATTTCAGATTGCTCCCGATTTTCAAGGCAAAGGCATTGGTCAGCAGGTGCTAAAAATAGTGCCCGAGGCGGCTAAAGACAAAGATGCCTTGGTAAGATTGAGCGTGCTCAAGCAAAATCCAGCCCGACGACTTTATGAAAAAGTGGGGTTTCAGCATACCCACGAAGATCAACATTCTTATTATCTTGAATTTCGCTCAGGAATATAAAACTTCCCCTGATGCAACCCTCCCTATGCTTTAGTTGTTCTTATAGATAAACGACCCGTAGATTTAGTACGTTTACCCGCGATTGAAAAGTATCAAGGAATCTAATGCACAAAAAATGATATGTACAGCGAATACCAAGTAAAGCGATGGTTAGCCCCATTTATTAAAAAATTTTGGACTATAGACAACCTCAATGGCACCAAGTCCATCACCAACAAAAGTGTGCTCCCCAATGGTTGTTTCAATATTGCTTTTGTACAGGGCGAAGGGCTCATTGTGCAAAATAACATCCGAACTACTACCCTATCCGATCAAGTATATTTCTGTGGTCAGGCCACCGAAGCAGTAGATGTTACCCTGAAGGCACACTCTAAAGCTACCATGGTACAACTGTTTCCGTGGACTCCTGTTCATTTCTCATCGCTGAACATGCATTTTTTCAACGATGCCATTGTTGCCATCAAAGACATAGACCCTGCTTTACACCACGAAATCACCCAACACCTGCCTTGCGACAATGAAGGCTTAGAACAGTTGATATTCACTTTATTCAAGGGCACTCTTAAAAGAAATGCCACTACCCAATTGCTCCACAAAAGTTGTCAGTATATACTAAAAGATGGAAACCTGGCCATTCATGATTTGTGTGAATTGCTCCAGTGCTCTACCCGCTACCTGCAAAAGGTATTCAAAACCCACATAGGCATTAGCCCCAAGCAACTGATGATTATTGTGAAGCTACGAAACGCGGTAGATGATATTGCTTATCCTCAGGAAGACGATGTGTCATTTACAGAACTCGCTCTTAACAACAACTTTTACGATCAAGCCCATTTTAATCGTATTTTTCGCAATATTGTAAAAACCTCACCCAAAAAATTTGAGGTGCTTCAGTATTTGTTATCGTTGAAAGAAGAAACCCAAACCACCTCCAATACTTGATTCCTGAAATCAAATCACTCTCCAAAACCAATGCTTTTACGCTTGTTTACCCCGTCAAAATTTCCCTCTTCGTGGTTGAATATCTCGGCCAAGGTCATCTCCTGGTCTTGGGTGGTGGTTCCCAACCCTTCCATCAATGCTTGGGTTTTGGTAGCTTCCAGAGGGCCAAACTCATAATAAGCAATCATTCTTCCTTTACGCAACAAGGCTTTGTCAATTTTATCGATGCTGGTATTGAAGGTACAAATGATCTTGATGTTGAGATAATCGCTAAAAAGCCCGTCGGTCAATTGCAAAATGGTAGACACCACCGAGTTGGCATTGACATAGTCTCGGGAAGTAATCACTTTTTCAGCATCCTCGATGATGAGAATGGCATTTTGATGTCGCAAGAGAAAAGAAATAAAATCGGGTAAGAGCAATTCATTAATAAATTCGTTTTGAATAAAAATAAAGCTCTTTTCGGTAAATTGAGTAATCAGACTTTTGATGTACGAGGTTTTGCCAGCTCCGGGAGTTCCATGCAGTAAAATCAACCCCGCCCGGTCGGTGCTTAAGGCCCGTAGAATGGTTTCGCTGACTGGAGCAAAATCATCATTGTACATTTTGTCTATCTCAATAGCAAATCCTTCGGTTTTTACATCTTCGGTATCAAATCGACCATCTTCCCGGGTGAGTACTTTAAAGACTGGACCACTCCTTTTTCCAAACTTTTTCCGAAGCGCATGGTTGGTAGCAAGTACCCATTTCTCTACCTCTTTCTCGGCTACATGGTACAAAAAGTTGATGTTCACTTCATTCCCTGACCATCTTACCAAAACAACGAGCTTACGCATGCTGCTTTTGAACAAATAGCTATGAGGAAAGTCAGACGCCAAATCGGCATCTCGGGTATCTTTTGTATTCCAATCTTTATAAACAAGTTCCAGGCAAAAATGATCAAAGTCTATCAAAGCCAGTACGGCTTCGGCATTTGCTTTATTTTTTTCCACAGAAAGCTCCAGGTATAACTCTGAGGGTACCTCATTGAAACAATGTACATAATATAGGTTTCTTTCAAAATCGCCGTATGGGTCAAAGGCTTCTAGAAGATCGGTCATTTTTGATTATTGATGTTTAAATTGTTTCGCCTTCGGCTGATGATCAGTTTAAATGGTTAACGCTTCGCTTATGGCTATATGGTTGCGTGAAGCGATAATTAATTTACTCCGCTTTGTGCTAATTAAATTGTTCCGCCTACGGCTCATTGTTGCATTGTTAAATGGCTGCGCAAGGCGAAGAGTTATTTGTACCGCTTTGCGCTACTATGGACTATGGACCATTGACTATCGACTAAACAAAACTACCAACTCCTAACTACCAGCTATCAACTAAAAAAAATCAATACCGAAAGCTCACTTCCTGGCCGTCATAATCTACCGTAATGGTACGATTGGCAAAGGTTGGATTCTCGATAAACAGTAGGCCCAAAGGTGCCACAATAAGGCGCTCTACTTCGCGCTGGAGCGGACGAGCTCCGTACTTGGGGTCAAAACCCTCCTCGCCGATAAACTCGATCAAGTCTTTGGTAAATTGCAATTGTACTCCTCGCTGTTTGATACCATCTCGCTGTTGAATATCGTCTAGTTCCTTACGGGTAATGGCCAAAATGGTTTCTTTTTCCAAGGGGTTGAAAGCCAGAATGGCATCCACTCGATTGTAAAACTCAGGGCGAAAAAACGATCGTATGTTGGATTCATAGTCTTGCTCTTGGTAACTGCGAAAACCCAACGAACTACGATTGGTAGCTCCTAGATTAGAAGTCATAATGATGATGGTATTGCGGAAATCGGTCAGGCGCCCTGCGGCATCCAACAAAATACCTTCGTCGAGTACAGTCAATAAAGCATCAAAAATGAGTGGGTTGGCTTTTTCAATTTCGTCTAACAGCAATACCGAAAATGGTTTTTGACGTACTTGCTGAATCAGTTTTCCTTGCGAACCAATTAAACGATAGATTTGAGAAGGGTGCTGAAACTCACTCATATCCAGGCGAATAAGTGGTTCATATGCCTGCCCCTTGCCAAAAAAGTAAGAAGAGATGGCTTTTACAGTAGCCGTTTTACCTACCCCGGTAGGCCCCGCAAAAATCATTGTAGCTACGGGCTTATTAGGATCATTCAACCCCGCTTTAAACACTTTGATAATGTCCGAAACTTTGTCAATGACGTGGTCTTGCCCTTTGATTTTTACTTTGAAAAAGTCTTTCAGTTCGGTCTCGTTCAAAAACAAATCGTCGCGAAGCAAAAAATCAGGAATTCCACTTTGTTGGGTAAAATTGGCGATTATTTCGGGTAGATCTATCTCAGGGGTTTTGTCTTGGATGGCTCGATTGGCACAAGACATCAAGAAGCGTACAGCTTTGCCCGGAAAACTCTCGTATTTGATAAAACGATCGAGCAGTACATAGGCCATTTCCTGGGCTTTGGTAGTAAACGATACCTGGCTTCGTTTGCTAATGTATTGGTCGAAGTACTCAAATAACTTCAGCGTGGTTTGGGTATCCATCTCGTCTACTTTCAAGATGCGGAAGTTTTCAATAAACCCTGGAATCAACCTTCGCATTACTTCCAGTTCTTCAGGGGTTACCTCGCTCACCATGCGCAACTTACCTCGCTGAATAAAAGCGGTTAAAAACGCAGCCAGCGAATCTTCAGGGCCTTCTCCCCCGGTAAGGGCCAACATTACGAAGTTTTCGATCCATAAAATTCCTCGACTCATTTCAAGTTGGTAAATCATATCTTCGCAAATGAGTTGCCACTCTCCCAGGTACTTGGCTTTGGCAGTAATGCGACTGGGTGTGGTACGCCAAAACGAGTTGCGTTCAAACAAATCCTTCGATTTTTGTTGACTGGTGA
>CALDJV010000590.1 GCA_937899305.1 uncultured Cytophagaceae bacterium | reverse complement strand
TTGCTAGGGCTGCTTAAGGAAACAGCATTGGACCGTCGACTGTGGACTAAAAAAACTATGGACCATTGACTCAGTAGCAAAAAACTACCAACTCCTGACTATTAACTCCCAACTAAAAAAACTATGGACTGTCGACCGTGGACTATGGACTAAAGAAAAAAACTATGGCTTACTTATTCATTTTTATGGGCGGCGGACTAGGCGCATTGTGCCGCTTTGGAATCTCCAACCTGGTCAATAAATTATTTACTTCTGATTTTCCGCATGGTACCATGGTGGCCAATGTTTTGGGCTCCTTTCTGATTGGGTTGACCATTGCCTGGTTCGAGTCCCGCCCTCAAGTATTTGAGCATTGGCGTCCTTTGTTGGTAACTGGTTTTTTGGGAGGGTTTACGACGTTTTCTTCATTTAGTCACGAAACGATGCAACTCTTTAAAAAACAAGGAATGTTGGATGGGTTGACCAACGTAGGTGGCAATGTGTTGTTATGTTTACTATTGGTATATATCGGATATGGCATTATCAAGGGATTTTAGTTTATATAAGTCTAAACAATGACGATGAGCAAAACCAACACAAAAAGGCTTTGTTCATCGTCATTGATGGGTTTCAATTGGTGAACTTTACTCTGCGGTTTTTTCTTCAGTTACCAGTTGAATCGATTCAGAATTGATGCAGAACCTCAAACCACTAGGTGGAGGACCATCAGGAAAAATGTGACCCAAATGGCCATCACATACATTACACATCACTTCTACCCTAATCATTCCATAAGAAGTATCTTTCTCATACTTAATTACATTGTCTTTGACCGGCTCGGTAAAACTAGGCCAACCCGATTTGGAGTCAAATTTTAGGTTTGAGTCAAACAATACCGTACCACAGCAAATACAGGCGTACTGTCCTTGATCATAAGTATGACACAGTGCCCCCGAAAACGCAGGTTCAGTACCTTTTTTACGAGTAATGCGATATTGTTCGGGGGTAAGCTGGGCACGCCATTCGGCATCTGTTTTTTCTACCCTTTTATCAGGTGCTGGGCTTCCAACTTTGGCGTATCTTATAACATCATTCCAATTCATATTATTTTTCTTTAGTTGATTTTAGTAATGACTTATTTATAAAACAAAAACCATCGCTCAAAGTTCTATGCTTGGTTAAGTGTTTCATTATGAGTGTGTTAATGGGTTTATTGTGTTTGTTTAACTTTTTTTTGAGTCGGAGGTTGATAAATAAATTGTTATGACCGTTAAAATTTTTTAAAAATACTTTTAAAAAATTTTTAGACTAGGCTAAAAATATATTTATATTTGTATCAAAGTAATAACAAAACCTCCAAATGAAACAAGTAATACAGTTATATATCATATTTGTAATGACGGTAATGGCTCACGCTGCTTTTGCCCAAACGGGAAAAATCGTGGGTAAAGTAGCTCTAAAAAATGGAGAACCGATTCCATTTGCCAATATTGCAGTAGCCAAAACCCAATTGGGTACCGCCAGTGATGCTCAAGGAAACTTTGTCATTGAGAATGTACCATTAGGCAAGCAAGTTTTGCTATTTAGTGCCATTGGTTATAGCAGTTTTTCTCGTGAAGTGACCCTCAGTGGGAGAGTGACCAGAGTAAAGCTGGAAGCCAAAGAAAATGCAGAAGCATTAGATGAAATCGTAGTAACCGGTACGATGAAAGCAATTTCACGAAAAGAATCTCCTGTTCCGATAGAAGTTTTTTCTCCACAATATTTTAAAAAGAATCCTACACCTGCCTTGTTTGAGGCTTTGCAAATTGTAAATGGCGTGCGTCCCCAACTGAATTGTGCTGTTTGTAATACTGGTGACATTCACATCAACGGTATGGAAGGACCTTATACCATGGTCATGATCGATGGAATGCCGATTGTAAGTGGCCTTTCTACGGTATATGGACTCAATGGGATTCCCAATAGTATGATAGAACGAGTAGAAGTAGTCAAAGGGCCTGCTTCTACTTTGTATGGTTCTGAGGCGGTAGGAGGATTGATCAATGTAATTACCAAAACACCTGATAAAGCGGCGCTGTTTGCCTTGGACGTGATGGGAACCAGTTGGCAAGAATACAACATCGATCTGGGAGTAAAGTTTGGCAATCGACGAGCGTCTTCTTTGTTAGGAGTCAATTATTTTAACTATAACAACCCGGTAGACAACAACGGAGATGGTTTTACTGACATGACCAATCAAAATCGATTGTCAGTATTTAATAAATGGAGCTTCAAGCGAAGCGATAACCGAGTAGCGAGTTTAGCGGGACGTTTTATTTATGAAGACCGTTGGGGAGGGCAAATGAACTGGACCCCAGAGTTTAGAGGAACTGATGAAGTATACGGAGAGTCGATTTATACTACCCGTTACGAATTGGTAGGAATGTATCAATTGCCCATTGATGGTGAAAAAATAATGAGCAATTTTTCGTACAGTTATCATGATCAAAATTCGGTATATGGAGATACTTGGTACCTTGCCCAACAACAAATTGCTTTTGGTCAATTAATATGGGACAAAAAAATCAGTAAAAGTCATGATGCATTGTTGGGGCTTGCTTTGCGTTATACTTGGTATGACGACAATACTCCTGCCACCCGCATTGGGGATGAAAACTCGGGAATCAATGAACCCAGTGAGGTATATTTGCCTGGTATATTTGTTCAAGACGAAATCACTATTGGCAAGGCGCATAAGGTATTGTTAGGAATGCGTTACGATTATAATTCGGATCATGGTAGCATTTTTACTCCTCGTTTCAACTATAAGTTTACTCCTAACAAAAACAATATATTCCGCTTGAGTATTGGGAATGGTTTCCGAGTGGTGAATTTATTTACTGAAGACCATGCGGCTACCACCGGAGCTCGAGAGGTGATTGTGAGAGAGGAGCTCAAACCTGAGCGTTCGTTCAATGCCAACTTAAACTATCAGAGGTACTTGGCTACCAGTTTTGGCGTATTGAGCATCGACGCTACTTTGTTTCATACCCGTTTTTCTAATAAAATTATTGCCGACTATGAAACCAACGACAATCAGATTGTTTATGACAATTTAGATGGGTACGCTATTTCTCAAGGAGCAAGCCTCAATCTAGACTTTGCTTTTACTTTTCCTTTGAAAATAATGGCAGGGATTACGGCAATGGAGGTGTATTCTATGGATCGGAATGCAAATACAGGTAACCTAGAGCGCAATCGCCAACTGCTTACCGAAAACTTTTCGGGAACTTTTGCCATCAGTTATACCGTACCCAAATGGAACTTAAGCATTGATTATACAGGTAATGTGTATGGCCCTATGAAGCTGCCTATTTTGGAAAATGATTTTCGTAAGGAGTTTTCGGATACTTACAGTCTACAAAACATCCAAATTACCAAGAAATTTGCCAATGGTTTTGAAGTATATGGAGGTATAAAGAACCTACTAAATTTTACACCTCCGGCAAATTCAATTATGCGGGCGTTTGATCCGTTTGACAAAACCGCTGATGATCCAGTAAACAACCCCAATGGGTATACGTTTGACCCTACTTATGTATATGCACCTAACCAGGGCATCAGAGGATTTTTGGGAGTACGGTATACGGTCAAGTAATATTTTTATAAGTGAACTTGTGACAAGTTCAATGCTTTTTGAAAGTTGTAAATAAGGCTAAAAAGGAGTGGATGATCTGCTCCTTTTTGTGTGCTTTAGTAAAACCTCATTTAAAAGAAATGCGATGAAATTCATAAAATATCAGAAAAAATGGCTGTTTTTTTTGCTCTGCCTCAGTTTTGCAAGCTTCGGTTTTGCTCAGCAACCGCATATTGGCAAAAGACACCACCACAAAGGAGATCCCAAAATTCAATGGATAAGTTTTACTGAACTAGAGCAAGCCATGCAAAAATCTCCAAAGTACATATTTATTGAAGTAGAAACCGATTGGTGTGTGTATTGTAAGATGCTAAACAAAACTACGTTTACTCGAGAGAAGGTGATTGCTACTTTAAACAAAAATTTTTATGCGGTAAAACTCAATGCAGAGCAACCCCAAAAAATACGTTTTGCTGGAAACGAGTACCCTTTCGTTACCCAAAGCAATGGGCAAGGTATTCATGGGTTGGCGTTGGCCCTCAAGGCACAGAGTTATCCTAGTTTATTGGTATTATCACCTGATTATGAGGTGATTCATCGCCATAATGGATACATAAAGGCTAAAAAACTAGCCCCATTGTTAACCTTTTTGGGGGAAGAAAAATACAAAGAACAGAATTGGAAAAGTTTTATTGCGAAATATCAAAAGGAGCAGAAGAAGAAGAGGAAAGAGAGAAGGCGTAGACGGAAAAAATGACTTTTTTTTGCAATTTTTGAACCTTTTGCCGCACAAATTGCTTATAGTAACTGAAAGAAGATTGTCAAAATAATTGTTAGTACGCAAATTAAACTCGCGTTTAGCTCTTGCTGAACGCGAGTTTTTTTTATTGCCCATCCAATCGCAATCATTACCCTCACTTCAATGTAGTATATAAATTTTCTACTTCTTCCTGTTCATGAGGATTGAGCGGGGCTGCTTTGGCTTCATGGGCAAATGAGGCTGAAACCTGGCATTCTTTATTCAAAAGTTGATTTTGATAATAAATTGGTGGAGGCAAGGTTGGTTTACTTGGTGATTTAATGTTTACCAATACCACTGTTGCGACTACCAAAATGCCCAGAAAAATAATTAAGTTAATAAACATTTCGTAGTGTAATCATTAATAATACTTGCTCAAATTATAGTAATCCACCTTAGAAAACGGATTGGGCCAAAATAAGATGGAAATAGGTGGTTTTAAATCTGCTAAAAACTTACTTCTGCAATTTAGAAACTAAAAAAGGAGGGCTAAA
Source organism: uncultured Cytophagaceae bacterium (assembly GCA_937899305.1). Lineage (GTDB taxonomy): Bacteria > Bacteroidota > Bacteroidia > Cytophagales > Microscillaceae > Microscilla. The sequence continues at coordinate 847 of CALDJV010000590.1, read as the reverse complement.
TTGTTCTATTGTTCCGCCTTCGGCTCATTGTTGTATTGCTAAATGGTTGAATGGTTAACGCTTCGCTTATTGTTAAATGGTTGCGCGAGGCGATGATCAGACTTTCATTTTCGCAAATATGACAATGGTTGTGTTGCTTCGCTTTGCGCTACTGTGGACTTCTAACTACCAAATTGATAAATCACTGACTATGAATGAATTACAAAATGCTTAACGCAGGGTTTAAAATTGGTAGTTTAAAGAGGAACAGGGCAACCGGTATAGGCTATGGACTATCGACCAATGCTGTTTCCTTAACAAACTAATATCTTATCGGTAATAATCGCTTATTGAGTTATTTCTATTTTAGCTGATTAAACAGGCAATATATAAGAATAAATGGGTATTTTAGGTTATTTTCTCTGCTTTTGGCTCGGTTGCCTCCGGCGGCTTCATTTTTTGAGGCCAAAAAATAAAGGAAAAAAGCCTCGACAGCATATGCTAACGCGCAAGGCCAATGCACCCTCCTACTAGGTTTCGCGAGCGAAGCAATGATTTTACCTCGATAATTCTTAAGATTCCAGGTTTTTAGTGTTTATCTACGAGATGATTTATGTTATCCTAAATTTTTATATATTACTGATATTCATAAGGTTAGCTGAAAGTATTTCGTCAATATTACCGTTTTTCATTTCGCCTTATTTTGTAGGCGTTAAGAACTTATGGAGTGGAGCCGTTAAAAAATGATCACTGACACCTTGGGTGGTGCGGCTGATATTGCGCGAGGGTGGAATGTTTGAGCATTTTAGGCGCAACGTAGTAAGTTTAGCCAATACAAAGTGTGTCACGAACAGACAGAAATGTCTGT
>CALDJV010000589.1 GCA_937899305.1 uncultured Cytophagaceae bacterium | reverse complement strand
ATATTCAAGGTATACTTCGGCGGCTTGGGTTACTCCAGTGAGAAAGCCATTTAGGTTTTGAGATTTTATTTGTTGTAATGCTTCCAGCCCTTGGTTGAGTTGTGCATTCATTTGCTCATAGCGACCGAGTGCTTCCAGGCTTTTGGCCTCTTGAATGGCATTCCAGGCCAAGAGCAAAGGAGCATTGCTTTTAGTTTGTAAGGATTTGCCTAGTTTTCGATGTCTTTTGAGGGCCGCTTTGTAGCGTCCTTTCTGATACAAGCGTTCTGTTTTGCGGAAGGTTTGGGCCCAGGAGGAACTGCTTTGACTGTGAGCTGGAACAACTAAACCCGTCAAAAAGCAAAATAATAGGCTTAATGCAAGATACATACGGATATAGTAATACCTATGAAGAAGAGATTGTCTCAGATGCATTTTTAATTAAGTTAAGTGAGTAACAGTCAGCAGTAGTTGAATGTAGGCGTGTAAGATTCTACGCAAAAATCGCTCAAAAGATTGATAGTTGGTGGTTTTTTTTAGTTAGTAGTTGGGAGTTTTCTTTAGTCCATAGTCCACGGTCGATGGTCCACAGTTTTCTTTAGTTAGGAGTTGGTAGTCAGTAGTTCGTAGTTTTTTTCTTTTAGTCCACGGTAGCGCAAAGCGGAATCTTTAGTCCTGAGCGAAGCCGAAGGAACTAACCATTCAATCATCAACAACCGCAGAACGCAGTTCAAGCTCTGCCAAAGGCTAATTACTATAGCGCCTCGCGTAACCATTTAACAATGCAACAATGAGCGCAGCGGAACAATAGATACTATCATATTTGCGAAAAATAAGAAAACAATAATCGCTTTGCGCAAGATCCTTCCTTCGTCAGGAGAGCTTTAACAATGAGCATAGCGGAACAATAAAACAATATAACCCTCACTCACCAGAATGCATCGGCTTTAATTTCAATACCTGCTGGGCAAACTTTTCGGTTTCGCTAAGCACTCGTTTGTAGTCTTTACTGATTAGTTTTGAGGCAATGACGTGGGCCCCCGCTTTAGGAAAGGCAATCAATTGTTTTTGGTTGGCTGGAGTAGCTACTTGAGCAAACATTTGTTTCATGGCAGCCACCGACACCGTTTTGTCCTGGTTTGTTTCATCCTTATAGTAGTATCCTACAAACAAAGGTTGTTTAATTTTTTTGAAGGTATCCTCATTCATCGAACTCATGACCAAGTTTTGTAGCATGACCGTGGCTTCCAGGCGGTAGCGGGTAGTCCAGTATTGTTGTTTTAATTGATTACTATTGTTAGTAAAATCATAATAATCGCTTCCTAAGGCCAGTCGGGCAATTTGCAAACCCCAAGGTTTGTCCAATAATTTAGTAGGAGGAGGGTAGAGGCGAATCAAAGGAGAGTATAAAATCAAGGCCTCGATTTCGGGATGATTTGCCGCAATATGCAACCCCAGCAACCCTCCGGTAGACGTAGCCATGACAATCACCTTTTTGCCCAGTTTTTGCCCAATGGCGATGGCTTCTTTGGCTGAGTTATACAATTGATCCTCAGTGAGGTTTAAAAAAGCGTCTTCGTTGCCAATACCGTGTTGGGCCAAACGTGGGAGGTACAAATTGCAGCCAAAGCGTTGAGCAAATTGACGGTGTACGGGTTCACCTTCCATCCAACTGGCCGAAAAGCCATGCAAATAAACGATGGCATATTCGGTGGGTGTTTTTTGGGTAGAATCGGCCCAAACAATTCGAGCTTCATTGTCTGGACGGAGGTCAGCTACTTGTTTTTCTTTGTTAGCCAAATACTGGTCCAGTTCATCCAGAGAAGCATTGATGGTAGGAAACTCGGGGGCGAGTTGGGGAGTATCCGGAGTGGGGCCTAGTAAATACACCACTACCAATACCAATATCAGGGCGAGCAGGCCCAGGCCTAATTTTTTGAGTATGCGCTTCATTATATCTTGATAAATGATCTGGTAAGATAACAAATTTAACAGAATTTTTGAGGGAGGGGAGTTTTGAGCCTAAGAAACCTGCCCATCGATCTAATCAGGAGATGGCTTGACACTGGGTTTTTGGGTAGTTTTTGAAGTTAATTTTGTGTTTTTTTGACTTCTTGATAATCCCGAAACTTTTCAACCTCTTGCTTTGTTTAATGGGCGTTGTTTTTTATGCTTTTCTAGCTTCTTTAGGAGCCTTATTTCAAATCTAAAAACGAATGAAAAAAAACACCTTAATCACCTGCTTGTTCATCCTTTGGGCAGTGAGTGCCAACTACGCTCAAAGTGCCTGGACCAAATCTCAAGGCAATGGCTATTTTCAATTGGCTTTTCACAATATTTCGGGTTACAATACCTTGTTTAACCGAGATGGAGACGCGATTGAGTTGGCCCGCCAAATCAATGACCGTACGATTCAATTATATGGAGAATATGGATTGACCAAAAACCTCACACTGATTGCCAATGTACCTTACAAAATGCTCCAGGCTGGGAGTGCTCAAATTGCCACCCCCATCATAGAAGAAGGAAGTCTAAATACCTTGGGCAATGTATCGCTGGGGCTTCGTCATAAAATCTACAGTGGAGGAGTTGCTATCAGTGGGCAGGTAGACGTACAAGCCAATACAGCTGCCTATGACGATAAAACTGGACTACGTTCCGATTTGGATGCTTGGACGGTGACTCCTACCATTTCGATAGGAAAAGGCAGCGCCAATGGTTTTTTCCAAGCATTTGCGGGGTACGCCTGGCATTCCAATGACTATAGCGATCATTTGACGGCTGGAGTAGAAGCGGGTACCAAGATTTTCAAAAAGCATTGGCTCATTGGTTTTGTCAATGTTTATGACTCATTCGAAAATGGGAATCGTACCGAAGAACTGAACAATGCGCTTACTGGATTGTTTCTCAACAACCAAGAGTACATCAGTTTTGGTTTCAAGGGTATTTTTTACTTTCAGCGCAACCTTGGTTTAAATGTAGGAGTGGGTGGAGCCTTTTCCGGACACTTGGTGGCTGCTTCTCCAGCCCTTTCGTTGGGTTTCTTTTATGAGTTAAAAGACTAATGCTTGATTTCAAATTCGGCACAATCTAATCTCAGTTCTTCTTGGTGCAGTGATTGGTTCAGAAATGTGCAAAAGTGTTGGGCTTGATTTACCCGATGAAATCGACACTGGAAACACATTCGTTGTACCGAAATAATACCAGCTTGTTGGAGCTTGTGAATGAGTTCTAGCAGGCTGGTATACAGTATCTTTTTTTGTTCTGCCGAAAGGCTATACAATGGCTGGGCAATAGGCTGGGCAAAGGAAGCCGCTTTTTGAGCGATGATTTTGCCCTCCGAGGTCAGGTGGATTTCATAACTGCGACTATCATCCACATTGGTATGCTTGCTAATGAGACTTTTTTTGGCCAGTGCCTTGACTGCATCACTTACCGTGGCTTTGGTCATGTTAAACTCCCGAGCTAAATAACTTACCTTACATTTTTCGGAATGATGAAACAACAGGAAAATCAATATTTGCATTTGGATTGGACTGAGTTTATTTTCCTTACTCTCTTGCCACAAGGCCACTCTAAAGCTCTCAGCAATACGCTCCAGAGCTACTACAATTTTACTTTCTAGGTGGGTTACTTGGTGGTTTGGATCAAATGCGCTTTGGTTATTCATTAGCAATCACAACTAAATTCATTAAAATCTGAGTAATGGGGTGATACTTGTTCATTGACTTGTACAATTCTATCCAATCGGATGAGTTCTCCAGTGGCCAACTCTATGAATTCTTCTCGGTTACGGGTAAAAACGTCTTTGATCAAGGCATCGGTATACAACCATTCTCCAATCGGGGTAATATAATGAATTCTTGAGTAAATCCGACGAGTTGCCACGTGTAATAAAATGTCATGAAAACCGCAATCGATGGGGGTGTAAGGTGGATTGTTCATAGTTACTTGATTTAAGCGAATGAATGGCGTTTTTTTTAGTCCATAGTAGCCAACAGCCCGTAGTTCCTTACAGGATAAAATTTTTCAAGAGAAGTCAGCGGGCAAAAGCAGCCGAAGAAAACATAAGGTATTTAGTTTAAAGTGTTTGCCTGGCAGGTTTGAGCCGCTACCAGGCAGGTATAATGATTATTCGCATCCTTGCATTTCAAGAATATGATAACCCTTTTGATCAATACTATTTAAGAAATCTTCTCCTGCTATTTCAGTATGGCAAAACACACAGTTTTTAGGATGAAGTGGTTGACCTTCCTGGCCTTTTTGCCGAAGATAGGTTTTACCAAACGCTACGACTTGCTCATAAGCAGTGTTTTCGGGAACAATGATATCAAAGTGCATTTTACCACCTTCTCGGCGATCTACCCAAGTATCAAATATGGCACATTTCATAGTTTTAACAATATTGAGTTGAAATTAATAACGTGACAAATATGGTTAGGATTCCTAACTTTTAAAAATTTTATTCAAAAAAAAACTTTTACGGCCATATTGATTGATTTGACCAACTTTATGAGAGATATGTCCAAGTGCTTTTGATAAAAATGAGCTTCCTTTGTGTATGCAAAATATGCTTCAAGGCATTATCATAACATAAAGTGTGATATAATTTGGTTGCTTATGAACAAAGGTTCAACGCAGCCAATACTTCAAACCAGGGCTTGGTACACTGTGTGATATACTACCAGGTCCTTTGGTTACTTAATTTTATAACCATAAAAATTATGGGTAAATAAGTATAGTATAGCATCGTCATAAGCACATCCAAGACGAAGGGTTAAGTGATCAAGACATTCAGACATGCATGGATAAGATATTTTCTCATGCATGTCTTTTTTTTGCGAGTCAGAGTGCAATCATCGCTCAAGCTTGCACTTCAAACCCTGCTTTTTTCAGAGTTTGTAGGGTTTTTAAGATCTGGTCTGATTTTACCATCAAGTAGTCGGTATCATAAGTAGCAATGACACAAATATTGATGCCTACTTCGGCCAATGGAGTTGAAAATTGAGCAGTAATTCCGGTAAGTGATAAGTCTAAGGTACCTACGATTCGCAACAAACGCCAGTTGTCTTCTACTGTGGTATGTTCTGGTACCAAATATTCCTCACAAATAATTGAGAGTTCTTCTCGACTTTTGGTAACACTAAAAAATGTCGACAAGTATACCCAATCGGGTACGCCTTCGTGAGGCTCTAAACGGCATAAACTATAAGTACCTGAGAGCAGTTCAAAGGTGAGTTGATTCATTGTGAATAGGATTTGTTTCAAAGGCTAAATATAAGTTGCCTGGTGGAAAATCATAGTCGCACTTATTCTCTAATCTTCGTAAGGTTTGAGAAAACCCCTCAAATAGAAGACTTATGATGTATCTGACACGATCGCTCTTTTTTTTACTATTATTATTTTTTCAAAATTATTTAGTTGCTCAGCACCGCAATCAAATGGTGGTACAAGGAGTCGTTTACGCGAAGGCCACTCAAAAACCGTTGCCATTTGTCACCATTGCTATTCAGGGCGAGGCCATTGGTACAGTCACCAACCAACAAGGACAGTTTTTGTTGCGTATTCCAACGCAGTTCAAAAGTGCCCAGCTGGTATTGTCTCATATTGGTTATAAGACTCGAGTATTCACTATCCAACAGTTAGTTAACATAAAAAAGTGTTATTTAGAAGAAGATGCTCAAGTGTTGCAAGAGGTGGTAATTACTGGATTAACGGCTTCCTCAATTATTCGTAAGGCCTTGAACAAAATTCCTGAGAACTATTACACTCAGCCTTATGTTCATCAGGGGTTTTACAGGTTAACGACTCAAAAAGACCCTACCAGAAGCGAGGAAAAGGCATATATCCAAGCATCTGAGGCTTCTTTTGAAGTATACAATGCGCGACCTAATAAGAAAAGTCAACTAAAACTGAATAAAATGCGAGCGATCAAACACCAACGCCTGATGCAAAACATGGAGCTTCGCCTGCAACCTGAATCTATATTTGAATCTGATTTTGTTCAACATGTAGACGAGTATCGCTTACTGAACAAAAAGGGACTCAAAAATCATATTTTTAGCCTGAGAGGGACACGTCATTATGAAGGAGCGCAGGTGTATGTGATTGATTTTGATCAAAGGCCTGGATGGAAGAAACCGGGTTATAAAGGGGAACTCTGGATAGATACCAAATCGTTTGCCTTTGTATGGTTTGATTTTGAATTGAGCCCTCGAGGAATTGCCTATAAAAAGGTAGGGAGTTTAGCCGAAAGGGCTTTGATGCGCTTGATGAAGCTTCGTATCAAAATAAAAAAAGAGCGCCAACAATACCGATATCAAAAGATAGGAGATCGGTATTATTTCAAAGAAGCCAGAGTAACCCTGTACAATGATATCAAGAATGGAAACCTCAATTTTCAATATTTGTCCAAAAGTACCTTACATTATGTAGTAACCAACATGCAAATGCAAGGAGTAGCCCCGTTTTCGGAGAAAGAAATACTTCGCAACAAAAAATGGATAGAAAAACAAAATGAGTTTTTGGACAAGGGTTTTTGGGATGCGTACAATATTGTGCTACCAGAGGTAGATTTTGCCACCATTGCCCAAAAGATTGACGCCGAAAACAAAGCCAATTCTCTCAAAGTAGAGGTAGCCAACTGGCTAAGGTCTTGCCCTAGAGACAAAGCTGCTCGGATGGATTCTATCCTGACTTA
>CALDJV010000588.1 GCA_937899305.1 uncultured Cytophagaceae bacterium | reverse complement strand
TACTTTAGAAAATAACCCTGAGTTGACGAATTTACCCCAACACATTGGGAAGCTCACCAACCTAGAGGTGGTAAATATAGAACAAACGGGACTTACTCATTTACCCGAAAGTTTTGGGCAATTGAATAAGCTGCATACTTTACATTTAAAGCATTCGAAATTAACGCAACTGCCCGAAAGTTTTGGTGATTTGGAGGAATTGAATGTATTGTCGCTTACCCATGGTCAGATTCGTCACTTGCCTCAAAGTTTTGGACAATTAAAAAACCTACAAAGGCTGGATTTAACCCACAACCAAATCCAAAAACTTCCTCCTGACCTTCAAGGATTGACCAAACTGCATACCCTCGATCTCGATCATAATCAATTGACTAGTTGGCCATCTTCGTTAGGGCAATTGTCTCAACTTCGGCGGTTGGGGATAGAATACAATCACCTTGAACATTTCAGCATCAAACCCACTGACTGGCCAGTTCTGGATTATCTTAGCTTGAGAAGCAATCAATTAAAAAGCTGTGATATATCGGGCACTCAGTTCCAGAAATTGGCTTACTTGGACTTAACCGATAATCAACTCACGATCGACAACATAAAAGGATTGGACACCATTTACAAACTTCAAAATTTATGGATAGAACACAACCTACTGTCTGAGGCTAATTTAAAGCAGTTGAAACAAGAGCTGCCCCAAACTTATATGATTCCAATGTTTACCAAATATGGCAAGCCTAAACAAACCGCTTGATTGGGATTGTCAACCAGCTAACTTTAATGAATTACTTTTGCATGTGCTACAATAAAGCATGACATTGGCCCACGATTTACTGTACCGATGTATATTTATGAAAGCTTATTTTAAACATTTATTGGTTGGTCTGTTTTGCATAGGCTTTACCCACTCTTTTGGTCAAGGTACTCCCTCGAATATGACCACCCTTAAAAGCAAACAACAAGTTATAGACAGCTTACTCCAAAAGTACCTTGATTTGTACCCATCTGTCATGGCCTCGAGCCAATTTAGAGAAACCGATGATGAGATTTTTAAGCTAGAGATGGAGCTAAAAAAGTATCCTTCAGGCAAGCAAATGATTGATAAAAGAGATGCTATGCTCAAAGAATCCGCTCCCCAAATGTACCTTACCCTCCAGAAGAAGCGCAAAGCCTATCAGGATGCACACAACGTGACCGACGAAGAAGTACAAGCACTTACCCAAGCAAAGGAAAAAGAATTAGAAGCACTTAAAGGACGAATGGAACAACAACAAAATGCGCTCAAAGCAAATAACAGATTCAAGACCATTCTATTGTTATGTGGGTTGCTTGTACTTGGCGCAGTTGTTTTATTGATACTCAGAAAGCGGTATAATAAGCCAAAGCTTTAATATTCAAAGCAGGCCTTGACTTATCCCTCAAATCTACCCTACCATGACATGAGAGGTAGGATAATTGTACGAAGTACTGATTACTTTCTTGCTCAATGCGAGGGCCAAGGTAAGGGTACCCACTCGACCAATGTACATGCTTACAATAATGACTACCTTGCTGGCTTCGGTGAGGTTACTGGTAATACCAGTACTGAGTCCTACTGTAGCAAAAGCTGATATTTGTTCAAAGAAAAGCTGCATCAGGGGCACATTGGGCTGAGTAATGGCCAAAATAAACATACAAACAAAGTTGTACATAATGGCAAAGGCCACAATGGAAAAGGCGCGGGAAATCACGTCAGAAGCAATTTGACGTTTACCCAGGTCTACCGTTTTCTTCCCTTGGATGTTGGCCAATGCCGACATCAACAATAGCAAGAAAGTAGAGGTTTTGATACCTCCTCCAGTGGAACCTGGTGCGGCCCCAATAAACATCAAAAAGATCATCATGATGTAACTAGGGAGTGAAGGAGTAGACAGCCCCAACTCTACAGTGTTGAAGCCAGCAGTACGCGTCGTAGCCGACTGAAACAGTGAGGTAATGAGGGCCTCTATCAGGTTCTTGTCTTGCAACGCGGGTTTGTTTCTTTCCAACAAGTAGAATCCAACCATTCCCAAAATGGTGAGAAATAAAGTCATGTTGACCGCAATGCGGGTACTCAACGACCACTGTTTCCAGGGCATTGCCAAACGTTCCCGTAGTTTTTTGGGAGAAAATATGTCTTGAATGGCCGAAAAGCCCAAACTACCAAAGGTAATAATCAATACAAACACCAAATGCAGTATGTAGCTATTCCGCACTCCTTTTTGGTACAAACCATCCGGGAAGAGACTAAAACCTGCATTGCAAAACGCAGAAATAGAGTGAAAAACGGAGTAATAAATTTTGTTGCCCAGACTGTTGTTCACCCTCAAATTGGGAGGCAGATCAGCGCTTGGGTTAGTAGCTGTATTGCCCGCTACCACCACATCACCATTTTGTTGAGTAGAGTCAGTCGTGGTTTCGCCTCCTGCTGTAGGTAGGCCTCCATCTCCTAGTTGAGTAGAATCAGTGGCGGTGACATTGCCCCCGTCGTTGGTAGGTAAGCCCTCGTCACCAATGGTATGGTTGGTATCGGCCACTATGGCCGTGGTATCGGACAAGGTGCTATCAACTTGACTCAAGATTTTTGGCTTGGCCTCTATATATTGGGGGGTATAAAACTCTACATCCTTGTTCCAGGTCATAAAGACGGCAACACTTCCCAATAATTCTATGATAAAGGTAAGCACAATTACCTGCTTTAATAGGGTTCGGGCCGATGACAGATTTTCACTACTCAATACATTTTGAATAATGGCTTGCTGCTTGATACCCACTCCTTGGCTCAAAAAGGTAGCAAAAAAAGTGGCAAATGATACGATTCCAATTCCTCCCAACTGGATTAAAAATAGGATAACAATTTGCCCTTTGACACTGAAATCCGAAGCCGCAGAAATCACTGATAGCCCAGTTACACAAGAGGCACTGGTAGAAGTGAATAACGCATCCAGAAAGTTTACTCCACCTGGCGCAGTAGACATGGCCGGCATCATCAACAACCCAGTTCCAATTAAAATAAGTAGTATAAAACTGGCAATAAAAGTCGTAGCAGGGTTGATCTTTAGATCAGAAATGGTTTGGCTGGAACGCACTACCGAAAACGCCAATATGGCCACCAAATAGGTGGATATGATCAACTCATAAAACAGGCGATAGTCGGATAAATCAAGCAACAAGAATATATTGTAGAATAAATAAATTCCCAGGCCATTGGTCAAAAAGACAAAGAGAAAAAAGCCCACCAGAATGGACTCAAAGAGGTTTTCTCGCAGAAAGTTGCGACGATGAAGTGAATATAACCAACGTACCAAAAAATGCAAGGCATATACTGCAACCGAAAGTTCTAACCATTTAAAGGTAGAAGAAATATCGTCGGCCTCGAGGTCAGCCCCGTAAGCATACAACAATAAAACCACCATTGCTAAGGTATTCAATAAGCCGATGATTCGTAAACCTCGGGCTACTCTTTCTCGATTACCATATAACAAATGATTGAGTTGCTCTATAAACCTTGCTCTTCGATTCATTGCTGGAAAATATTATGTTTGATTGCTTCTTCCATTAGTTTTTGCTTATTGATAGATACCACCCCCACATGCTCACATACCAGTCCTCCGGCTAAGTTTGATAATGCCGCTGTAAATCCGGGTGACGTTTGCAAAGCCAAACATAAAGCAGCCACACTTACCAGGGTATCTCCAGCACCCGAAACATCGGCAATAGAACGTAAGTGAGCCGGAATATGCACCTTTTCACTTCCATTGTCCATGTACACGCCCAATTCCGACAAAGTAACAAGCGCTTGTTTTACCTGGAGTACTTCTTTTAGTTGAGCTACCGCTGTTTTCAATTCTTGGGTATCTTCGGCATTGAAATCAATTTTCAATCCATCTTTTAGTTCCTTGAGGTTTGGCTTAAACAAAGTAGCTCCCTTGTAGTGTAAAAAATTACGTTTCTTGGGATCTACAATCGTGGGAACACCAATCTCGTTGGCATAATCAATGATTTCACGAATCAATTGTTCACCCAACACTCCCTTGTCGTAATCTTCAAAAATAACGGCTTGACAAGTAGGAGCCAGTTGCTTGACCAATTTAAGTAATTCCTTGCTTTCTTCAGGCTTTAGTGACGAATTATCTTCTTGATCCACTCTCAACATATGTTGATGCCCTGATAAGATCCGGTGTTTAATTGTAGTAACCCGTTGCTTGCTTTGTAAAACTCCCTCAGTCGGCAAACGATGTTCGTTCAATAAATTTAAAAAATCGGTACCACTACCATCTTCACCAATTACCGAACAAAGCACAGGCTCGGCCCCCAAGGCCTGGATATTCATAGCTACATTGGCCGCTCCTCCCAATCGCTTGTCACGTTTTTGTACGTGTACAATGGGTACTGGAGCTTCTGGGGAAATACGCTCCACTTTTCCCCACAGGTAAGAGTCTATCATCACGTCGCCCACAATCAGGATACGCTGCTGAGAAAAAGCGCTGAAAATATTTTCAATTGAATTGTATTGCATAAAAAAGTAAATAGGTGAGGCATTGAAATTGAAGTTCCGCAATGTGTTGCGGAATAAGCTATCCAACAATATCAACTACCTCACCTTTTGGTGCTATTTTAATTTTTCTAAAACGGTCTTGATTCGCCCAATGGCGGTTTTGAGGTCTTCATCAGACGCAGCAAACGAAAAGCGTAGGCAATTGTCAGCCCCAAAAGCAACTCCTGGTACCAACGATACGTGCGCTTCGTTGAGAATGTACATACACAAATCTACTGAATTTTCAATAGCAGTCGTACCATCGCTTTTGCCGTAGTAGTAGCTCACATCAGGGAAGATATAAAAAGCGCCATCAGGTAAGTAAGTCTTGAAACCTTCGATTTCTTTCATCAGATCTAGCACCAAATCACGACGACGCAAATATGCTTTGGCCATTTCGTGGGTAGGAGCCATATCTCCAGTAATGGCGGCATGAGCTGCTTTTTGAGCAATAGAACAAGTGGCTGAGGTAAATTGCCCTTGTAACTTGTCGCAAGCCTTGGCCAACCAAGCTGGGGCAGCAATGTACCCTACTCGCCAACCGGTCATGGCAAAACCTTTAGAAAAACCATTGACCGTAATTACTCGGTCGCGCATGTCTTCAAAAGCGCCCATGCTATGGTATTCATCCTGAAAAATCACGTATTCGTAGATTTCGTCGGCCACTACAAAAATGTCATCATGACGCGCTAATACATCCGCCAACGCCCGCAATTCGGCTTTGGTGTATACCGAACCAGTAGGGTTACTGGGCGAAGAATACAAGATGGCTTTGGTTTTTGGAGTAATTGCCGCTTCTAATTGCTCAGGAGTTACTTTGAAGTTATTGTCAAAGCTTCCATCTACAATGACTGCTTTTCCTTCAGCTACTTTGATAATTTCGGTGTAAGTTACCCAGTAAGGGGCAAAAACAATGACTTCATCGCCTGGATTGAGCAAACACATCAATACATTGGCCAAGGATTGTTTGGCACCAGTAGACACTACAATGTTTTCCCCTTTCCAGTTGAGTTGGTTGTCTCGGTTGAGTTTATCAGCTACCGCTTGGCGCAACTCAGGGTAGCCCGCTACTGGAGTATAAAAGGTGTAACCATCGTCGATGGCTTGCTTGGCGGCCGCTTTGATATGATCAGGGGTTTGAAAATCGGGTTCACCAAAATTCAATTTGATTACCGAATGCCCTTTAGCTTCTAATTCACGGGCTTTTTTTGCCATAGCAATGGTGGCAGATTCGGCCAAACGATTGATGCGATCTGAAAGCACCTGGGTAACTTGGGTATTTGTAGTTTCTACGCTCATGTCTACTAAACAATTTATAGACCATCAGGCTGTTGGTTATTTATTACGAATTTTCAGCCCAATCGGTACTTTATTAGAAGTTATAGAAGTTTTATGATTGATGATGTCATCCTTTCACGCAAATTTATAAAGGATCAACAAAAAACATTAGAAAGTAGAATAGTATTTTACCCTAAGCAAACCCTATATCACCAAAAAGAAAATAAAATAACCAAATTGAGGAAGTTTTGAACAAAATTTGATAGGTTTGCAGTGGTATTAGATTTTTTTTGAATAAAAACAAATTTTTTTACATAAATAACTCGCTAACTATCAGCAAGTTATAAGAAAATATCAAAAAAAACTTAATATACTCTTCATATTTTGGTTACCTTTTTAGCAGTAACTGAATATACCTATGACAAAAGAATTTTATTCAAATACACCTGTTTAACACTTTATTATTTTTAATGGAAACGCCTGTTGTGATGCAACAGGCGTTTTTTTTGTACCTACCCATTTCTTCCTCAATATTTTTCAGTGTTTGTATTTACAGTTTTTCTAGTTCGTAGTCAGGAGTTGGTAGTTTTCTTTAGTCCACAGTCGACGGTCCATAGTCCATAGTAGCGCGAAGCGGAACAATTAGTTCTTAGTCCATAGCCTAAACCGATTTGCCTGCTCCCCCTTAAACTACCAATTTTAAACTCTGCGTTAAGCATTTTGTAATTCATTCATAGTCAGTGATTTATCAATTTGGTAGTTAGAAGTACACGGTCGACAGTCCATAGTTTTGCGTCGCTTCGCGCAACCATTTAACAATGAGCGTAGGTACTGTGATCAAATCCAAA
>CALDJV010000587.1 GCA_937899305.1 uncultured Cytophagaceae bacterium | reverse complement strand
TGATGATATTTTGGCTTTAGTTTGGGTATAATTGCGGTAGGTTTGTTATATTAAGTCAAACCCCCATAATTCGATGAATTTATCTACCCTAATAAAAGTAATATTTTGTCTGATATGGTTTAGCACGGTGAGTCAGGCAAAAAGTACTTGGGAGGTAGCTGTACCAGCAGATACTTCCAAAAAAACAAGCGAAGCTGCAGCTGAGGCGGGACCTTCACCTGTGTCATCGGCCACTCCACACCATAGGCTACGTCCTACGGTCGATAAATCGAGGAATAAACGGAACCATGACCATGTAGGTAAGCGAAGAATCATCAAACCAAACAAAAAGCGACGAAGTAAAGGTGCCTTTAGTTTTGCATTTTCCCTGGTCTTTTTTTCTCTGTTCATTCTGGGGTTGTTGGCTTGGTTTGGCTCCTTGGCCTTGTGGATATTGGGTATATTTCATTTCTTAGGCATTTTTGCTTTATTTGGTGCCATATTTTTAGCCGATGATTGGCAAGGATTGGTACTCATCATTTTTTCATGGCTAGTAGCCATGCCTATGTTGGCAATACTGGGATTGTTGAGTTTTGGATTGACTTTTTTCAGTTGGGGAGCCATCGCGATTGGAAGTATTACCGCAATCTTGTCGGGGTTATTGTTATTAGCGGCATTATTGGGATTTGGTAGCGAATAATGAAAGTTTATATATAGCGGTCATTTCTTCTTCCATTTGGCAAGCAACAACTTCTTTAGCTGGCCATAGTTTTGCATAATGGCCGGAATCGTAATGATATCCTGCTCTTCGTATTGATAATGACTTCCGCGTTTGATGCCTTTCTTTTTGATGTAAAGACCCATTTCGTCTTCCTCCAAATCGGTGATTTCTTCATAACGAATAGAAATGGTCTTGAGCCCTTTTCCTTTTCTTAGTAGCGCGTAAGGTTGGAGCTCTATACTGGTGTTGGCCAGCGCCCGCTCCCCGAAGTAATTGATCACTAAAGTACTGCTAAACAAGAGAACACAACCACCCAAAAACAAATGGCCCATCATTGGTTTTAAAGAAAATACCCACAAGCTCAGGTAAGTAAAGATGCCTAAGGTGCCACAAATCACCGCCATAGATTTAAGCTTTGTCTGGAGCAGCTTTTTTCTAAATCTAAATTTGAGGGATTGATTGGGCAAAAAAACATTGGTAATGAAGTTTTGAGATGCTTGAGCGTGGACCAATGGATTTTGCAGGCGTTGGGTTCGCAAACGAAGTGCTTCTTGCTTGAGCTTACTATATTTTTTCCAAAATTTATCTTCATTGGTTGGCAACCCAGAATAAGTTTGCCATAATTCTTGGTCTTTTTGGGGGAGCTTCATGATTTGCATATCAACAACTTTGAACAATGTATTAAAGGTTTGTATCGGTAAATTGTTTGCTCATTGTTCTATTATTCCGCCTACGGCTGATTGTTGTATTTTTCTATTGTTACATTGTTCCGCTTCGCTCATTGTTAAATGGTTGCGCCAAGCGTCCACTTTTCACTTTGCATTTTTCATTCAATTAATGGACTAATAACCAAAAAAACTGTGGACTAAAGAAACTATGGACTCAAAAACAAAACTACCAACTCCTGACTACTAACTCCCAACTAGAGAAACCGTGGACTATGGACCGTCGACTGTGGACTAAAACAAACTACTAACTCCCAACTAAAAAACGATGGACTTTACCTTGATCTTTACTAAAATGCCCATCAATGGGCAGTTTTTGTTTTGAGCTGGACAGTTTGGTCATCTTCTTAAAATATAAAATAGGTTAAACAATCTTATAATCAGTAGGTTATATATTTGGCTTGACAATTGAAAACAAGCTATTTAGGATAAGTAACAGGATACTTTTAAACGCACCATCAACCAATACATTTTGTTGAATAGACTTGCTTTGTGCTGTTTTTTGCAAACAAGCACAACATAAAATCTATTGTACAAACTAAGGTGCGAGATGCGATACGAAGTATGCACAAACCTTCTGGTCATGTTCAAAAACTATTTAAAAACTACCCTTAGAAACTTATTACGCAACAAAGTATTCTCCTTGATCAATTTGCTGGGCCTCACGGTTGGCCTGAGCGTCTGCCTGCTTATCCTGCAGTACATTCAAAACGAAATAAGTTATGACCAGTTCTATCCTCAATCAGAGCGTTTGTTTCGGGTGGTGAGGCTAGGTGGTACTCCCGAAAATAATCAAGCCTCTACCTCTCCGGCATTGGGACCCGTCATGAAGCAATACTTTCCTGAGGTGGAAGCATTTACTCGCCTGCACCGAACCAAAGGAATTATACAAATCCCTCAACAACAGGGAGATAATAAGGTGTTTCGGGAAGAAAATGTATACTTTGCCCAGGCCAACTTTCTAAAACTAATGGGTTATCGAATGCGCACTAAAGGAGAACTCACCCGCTTTTTGGAGGCGCCCAACACCGCAGTAATTTCTCAAACAACCGCTGCCCGTTATTTTGGTGGAGGAAATCCAGTAGGAGAGACCTTGGTACTGGTAGACTATAACTTTGGAAAAAAAGTGGTAAAAGTAACTGGTGTATTTCAGGATTTGCCCCCCAATACCCACCTAAAATTCGATTTGTTGTTTTCGTTGAACACCATTAATAACAATTCGCAGGATTGGGCAAAGCTGGACAATTGGGCCTGGACTGACTTTTATACCTATCTTCGTCTAACTCCTACAGCTACCGCCCAGGCATTACAGAACAAGTTTCCCTCAGTAGTGCAACAGCTACTAAAAAAACTGAGCGATGACCCTCAACAAAAACTGGCTTACCAACTCCAAAACATTCGTGATATACACCTGCATTCTCAATTGCAAAATGAACCAGGAGTGAATGGCAATGTAACCATAGTCCAGTTCTTGGGAATACTGAGCCTGTTTGTGTTGATACTGGCTTGGGTGAACTACATCAATTTATCTACGGCTCGCTCGCTGGATCGCGCCAAAGAAGTAGGTATTCGCAAGGTAGTAGGGGCCTATCGGAGTCAATTGATTGGGCAATTTTTATTGGAAGCATTGTTTCTGAACCTGGTATCGTTGGGGTTGTCAGTATTGATCCTAGACACGACTTTTCCCTGGTTTAGCCAATTATCGGGACAATCGTTGCAGATAAGCCTCTGGAAAAACAGCCAACTCGTGTGGTTATTTGCTGGTTTCTTTAGCCTGGGTACCTTGTTATCTGGGGCTTATCCTGCATTTATCTTGTCGGGTTTTCATCCGGTAAAAGTACTCAAAGGAAGATTTACCACCTCGGCTCAAGGGAGTAGCTTGCGTAAAACACTGGTAGTGGTACAATTTACCATTTCGGTGGTGTTGGTCATTGGTACTTATGCCGTATATGAGCAATTGAGCTTTATGCGCAACAAAGATTTGGGGTTCAATAAAGAGCAAATATTGGTAGTGAAGGGGCCCGCCCTTACCGATTCTACTTATGGTCGTCGAGCCCAACTATTCCGGCAAATACTATTGAAACATCCCTCCGTTAGCCAGGTAGCATATTCTAATAGCATTCCTGCCAAATCATTTAATTGGGGAAGTAATGGTTTTAAAAAGAGTCTCAATGAGCCCAACAACAAAAAAAGCTACTCGGTTACCTATATAGACCAGCATTTTGTAAAAACTTACCAAATGAAGTTTCTGGCGGGATCAATTCCGGCAAACCTGAAGCCCTATTACAAACAAAAAGGAGCCATTATCAATGAAGATGCTTGTCAAATGCTGGGTTTTGATACTCCATCCGAAGCAGTCAATCAAACCATTTATCAAAACCAATCAGCGATTAAAATATTAGGAGTGCTCAAAAATTACCACCATTACTCGCTGAAAAGCCCCATGGTTCCCTCGATCATGTTTTTTAATCAAGCAGGAAATTATTGTTCATTGAAGGTTACGCCTTCCTCTGGTGAATCAGAGAACCATTACACTTCACTCATCAAGCACGTACAACAGCAGTACGAAACATCTTTTGCCGGGAATCCATTCCAATACTTTTTCTTAGCTCGACTTTGGCCTTATGTAGCATATGTTAAAATATGCTGCATATGC
>CALDJV010000586.1 GCA_937899305.1 uncultured Cytophagaceae bacterium | reverse complement strand
ACTGCTATTTCCACGAAGGGTTCTGTAATTTAAAAGGCCAAAGTCGAGCTTAGTACACGTTTTTTACTGTTTTGATTCAGGTCCTAAGTACTTCGTAAACTAAGTTTTTTAATATTTATTAGTCAATCCTGGCAGATTTCAAAAACCTGCCAGGATTAAAATCATCGATGATAGAAAGGATTTATTTCAAATAAACGCATCATTATAAAACCGAAGTTTACTTCATTTACAGTGTACTTAACTTATCCCAAAAGGCTTTGTTTGGGTGCAAACCCTGCTCATCGGCAGAAAATGCGGGTTTGATGCGTTTCACAAAATACATCTCTACCTCTCCCTTGCCCTTGGCATTTATTTTCCCTCTCGATTCTACTTCAAAATAATCTTTTACCAACTCATACGTATTCTGGGAAATATTGACCTCTCCCACTGCCCCACCACTTTCCATCCGAGCCGCGGTATTTACAGTATCTCCCCACACATCATAAGCAAATTTTTTCTTCCCGATTACTCCGGCAATCACTTCACCAGTATTGATTCCCAACCTCACGTCCCAACATTGCTTCTTTTCCCCATTGCGTTCTCGCTCGGCTCGTTTTTCTCTGACGTAACTTTGAATCGCCAAACCAGCCAAAACAGCATCTATCGGATTGGTAAGGTTCGGCTGAGGTATTCCCCCTGCTGCCATATACGCATCGCCAATGGTTTTGATTTTCTCTAGGTTATATTTTTCCATAATCTCATCAAAACCAGCAAAATACTCATTCAAATTTTCTACAAGCTCTCGCCCATCTATTTCCGAGGCATGTTCAGTAAATCCTTTGAAATCGGTAAACAATACCGAGCTCATACTATAATACTTTACAGGCGCGGTGCCATTTTGCTTCAATTCACCTGCTACTTCCTCCGGCAATATGTTCAACAACAATGCATTGATCTCCTGAGTACGTTCTTCGATCTTTTGCTCAAGAGTTGCATTGTATTCCTTTAGTTTTTCATTGGCCGTCTGAAGGTTTTCGCTGGTAAGCTTCAGCAACACATGGGTTTTGATCCGCGACAGCAACTCTATTTTCGAGAAAGGCTTGGTAAGATAATCATTGGCACCTGCATCAAAACCTTCTACAATGTCTTTGGGTTGATTTTTGGCCGTTAGCATCAAAATTGGGAGCTCCACCAAAGGATTTTTCTCTCTTACTTTGCGGCATACTTCATAACCCGACATCTTAGGCATCATCACATCCAACAGAACAATATCAAACGGTTCCTCACTTTTTTCAATGATTTCCAAGGCCTTAAGGCCATTTGAAGCTTGAGTAACATGATAGTTTTGGATGGATAAATGATTTTCTAAGACCTGTAAATTTACTGGTTCATCGTCTACTGCCAAAATTTTCACCTGATAATTACTATTAATGTGTGCCATCAGGCGTTCGTTACTCTCAATATTCTCTAAATCGGGCGCATTTGAAAAATCTTCTTCAAATGCGGATTGGTTCAACAACGCCTCATCAGTATCGGTATCCGAAGTAACATCGTTCTGGGTAGGCAATTGAGTATTTTTCTCGATGCTTTTCAGAGCAACCTCTTTTTTCTTACGCTCAATATTTTGGTTTTGAGATATGGGCAATGTAAATACAAACTCTGAACCGTGGCCTACTTCCGAGATTACGTCAATCGTTCCTCCGTGAAGCTCTACCAATTTTTTGGAAATAGCCAATCCCAATCCAGTTCCTCCATAAATCCGGGCCGTAGAACCATCTTCTTGCTCAAATGACTCAAAAATACGTTTTTGATTTGCGGGAGAAATGCCGATACCCGAGTCTTTTACGCTTACGCTCAAAAATGAATCGGTGGTTTTGGCGGAAAGTATCACCTGACCTTTTTCGGTAAATTTGATGGCGTTTCCAATCAAGTTATACAAGATTTGCTGCAAACGGTTTTCATCCCCATCAATAATTGGAATATTTTCATCAATGGTATTGACGAGTTCCAGCTCTTTTTCTCCGATCAACTCCTGGCTAATCCTAATCACCACATCCGAAATGGCATAAAAATCGGTGGGTTTTCGCTGGATGCCCAGTTCATGATCTTCCATTTTAGAAAAATCAAGAATATCGTTTACCAAAGTCGACAAACGTATGGCACTGCTGTTGATCAACTCCAGGTTGTCAGTGAGCTTGTCGTTCAGTTGGCCCGCTGCACCATCAATCAATGACTCCGTCAATCCAATAATTCCGTTCAAAGGAGTTCGTATTTCGTGAGAAGTATTTGCCAAAAACTCTGATTTGTATTTATTGGCCAACTCCAACTGTTCGGTACGCTGTGCCAACTCCAGGCGGGCTTTTTCCAACGTCGAATTCTGTTTTTTCAGTTCCTCTTGTTGACTTTGTAATTCTTCCTGGTTTTGTTCCAGGCGCACATTCACTTCATTTATTTCATTGGTATGCTTTTCTAACGCTTCGTTGCGTAACTGTAACTCTTCGGAAGTAGCCCTTAGTTCTTCTTGCGATTGGGCCAATTCCTGGGCTTTGTGTTCTGCTTCCTGTTTAGATTCTTCAGTAAGTACCAACAACCGTCTCACTTCTTCTGTTTGTTGTGCCGAATGCAGGTAAGTAGTCAAAATACGGTCAGCTTCTTCCAAGAATCGCTGCTTTAAATCTGTAAATTCCTCAAATGAGGCCAATTCAATGACTCCGTGAAGCTCGGTTTCAAATACCAAAGGCATGGCATAAATAAACAAAGGGGCTTCACTGATGACGCCTGAATTGATGACTGATTGTTGACGGGTTACATTTTTTAACAAAATGGGTTTCTGCTCTAGGGCTACTTGGCCTACCAAGCCCTCACCCAACTTATAATGATTCGATATCTCGTTTCTTTCTTTAAAAGCAAAGGTCGCATAAAGATTCAAGTGCTTTTCTTCTTTATCAAAAAGATAAATGACTCCTTGGGCGGCTTCTACATAGCGTGCAATGAAGCTAATCGATTCGCGACAAATTTTTTCCAGAGATATGTCACTAGAGATGTCTTTGCTCAACTGGTTAATCCCATCTTTAATCCAGTTTTCTTGTTCGTTTTTTAACTTATTGTCGCTTAAACTTTTGGTCATTTGTTGCAACGCAATACTCAATTCATCCTGGTCGCTTCGGAGATCAATTTCCACCGAAAAATTACCCTTGGCAATCTCGTTGGCCTGTTGAATGATTCTTTTGAAATTATCAATCATCTGATTGATAGATTCCGCTAAGGTATCTTTTGCACTCTTTATTTTCAATGCCTCGGCCATGTGCCCTCTGGACAATTCGGCAGTCACGGCACCTATCTCCCGAAAAGTATTTACCATTTGCCTCACCGAACCATAAATGCCCTTGTTTTGGCCAGAATCAAAATGAATGTCCAAGTCGCCTTCCGAAGATACCCGATGGGCCACGCTTGCAATCAAATAAGGCTCTCCCCCTATTTGGTCACGTATATTCCCCGATATCGCCATTGCAATCAATATCCCCAAAATGACTGCGACCACCAATATGATCCCTATTTCCTCAATGGATTTTACGTGGATGTATTCGCTCTCATCTACGGCTTGCCGACTTCCATCATTGTTTACCTCGATGATTCTATTCAGTTTGTCTTGAATGTTCCGAATGGCCTTGGCATTTTCGCCTGACAAAATCAACTTGGTCGCTTCTTCGGTTTTGCCCTGTCGTGACAACTCTAACACGGGAGCCGAAAGACGAGAAAAATAATCTTGCCGCAATTTCTTGACCTCACGAAGCAGTTTTTTCTCGTTGTCTTTTACAATGATTTTTTCGTATCGATCCAGGCTTTTACGCAATTTTCTACGAATATTGGCCATCTCTTCCTCAATCTGCTTTTTGGCAACTACATCTGAAGAGTTGATGTGTTGAAATTCACTAATCCGATAAAAACCCAGATTTGCATTGAACTCTGAAATCTCGCGGATATTGATGAGCCATATCTCGTTGATTTCTTTGGTTTTATTGTGTAATTTCTCCAATTGTTGGATTGAAAACGTAGTCATGGCCAGCATCAATACCAGCAAAACTCCAAATCCAATCCATAGTCTTCTTCTGATAGGAAGTTTAGAAAACCATTTGTTCATATAACTTGTCATTTATAGGAGACACAGCGCTCCCGGGTAAGTTGCGTGATTATTTGCTTAGTAAAACACACAAATTCAATACTAATTTAGCTGTTTTTTAAGTAAAAAGTGTTCTTTTGCCTTATAGACCATCCATTTTTTTCGTTTGTGGAAATACCACAACAGTACCCCCAACAAAACCACCCAAACCCCCAACCCTAAAAGGGATCCATTGAGGTACTTGTCTTTTACATATGTTTTTTTGGCGACTACCTGATAGTATTTATCCAATCCAGCCAATATCTTATCAAAACTTGACTGAAATTTTTGGGTATACGCTGCATTTTGTCCAGCAGTATACGAAATCTCATCAGGTGAGATCAAATCCATCAAAGAATCGGGTTGAGAACTCGTAGGTAACAATAAATACAAAGCCTTTATTTGATCTCGCTGGAGAGAGAATACCATAGAGGGGACTACTATTTTAGAAAAATAGATGGCTCTCAGGTCATATAGTTTCATCACCTCGCTCTTAAATTTTTTATCTAACTTATTTCGACAATCGCGTAAGGCATGCCTAACCGAACGTCTAAAAACGGCCATTTCTTCTTCAAGTTGCCTTTTCGCCAAGCGAGAAGAATCGAGCACATGCCTGCATTCCAGGGTAGAATAGTGATTAAAGTAGGTCATAAAGTTAGTAAACCGAGCGTAATCTTCTACCAAAGCTATTTTTTTCTCATACTGTGGGGGTGGTTTTCTCCACAAAACACCCAACATCAGTAAACCTCCCAAGGCCATGATGGGTATCAATCGTCTAAAAAGCAATACTCGATACATCTTCTCAAATATGATTTGAATCAAAACCAAGGCCAA
>CALDJV010000585.1 GCA_937899305.1 uncultured Cytophagaceae bacterium | reverse complement strand
TTGGGCAATATGCCTCTTAATCAAAATGCTTGCCGCTCACTAATGATTGGTTACAGTGGATCAAGGCCAAAAAAGCAATGATCTAATTCGAATTTTTTAGCCCTGACCAATTTTTGAAGTCGGTCGGGGCTAAAAATAATCTTTCGCTTTCACAAGTTGGAAACAACCACTTTGTTGATCAAGAATAGTCTTCTGTGGACTATTATTAAATTGCTCCGCCTTCGGCTCATTGTTAAATGGCTAAATGGTTGCGCGAAGCGTCGCAAACTATGGACTAAAGAAAGACGAAACTTTATTTTTATAAATGACTAAGCAAAATATTTTAAACGAATGACTTCCTTTTCGCTGAGGTAGCGCCAATCGCCTCGGCTGATGTCTTTTTTGTTGATGCCCGCGTACATCGTGCGATCAAGTTTGACAACATCGTAACCCAGGTGGTTAAAGATTCTACGGACAATTCTATTGCGGCCAATGTGAATTTCTACCCCTACCAAGGTGCGTTCTTGGTTCAATACTGCCACTTCGTCTACGGGAGCATAACCATCTTCCAGAATCACCCCTTCGGCAATTTTATCAAAGTCTTCTTCGGCAAGTGGTTTGTCGAGTTCTACTTGGTATACCTTCTTCACATCGTGCGAGGGGTGTGATAGCTTTTTGGCTAACTCGCCATCGTTGGTAAACAATAACAAGCCAGTGGTGTTGCGGTCTAGGCGACCCACTGGATAAATTCGCTCATCACAAGAGTTTTTTACCAAGTCCATCACCGTTTTGCGGTCTTGAGGATCGTTGGTTGTAGTAATGTAATCTTTGGGCTTGTTCAACAATACATATACAAATTTTTCCCGCTTGAGCACCCTTTTGCGGTACTTTACCACATCGCTAGGAGATACCTGATAGCCCATTTCAGTAATGACCTTGCCATTTACACTAATGAGCCCCATCTCGATGAGTTTGTCGGCTTCGCGTCGGGAGCATACACCAGAGTTGGAAATAAACCGGTTGAGTCGAATTTTTTCTGATTGAGGCTGAGGTTTACTAGATTGTCCTCGCCCTTTGTGAGATTTACTACCCGAGCGGCTTTCAGGTTTTTGAATATTATAGTTTGGAGGAGTGGTATCCCGTCTGGTTTTTTGGTCTTGTTTTTTCTGAAAAGGATTTTTATGAGCGCTATTTTTTTGGTTACCCTGACCATTTTTCCGGTCGTTTCGTTGATCGTTTTTCCGATCATTTTTAGCATTAAAACTCCGATCGTCTCGGTTGTCCTTGTATCGTGATTTTTTATGATTCCCTTCTTTAAACTTAGGAGGCCTGCCATCTTGTTTTTTGTCCCTGTCTTTCTCTCTACTCTTGCCTCGGTCTTGGTCGTTTCTGTCCTTTTTTTTGTTAAAAAAGCTTTTCTTTTTATTTATGTTCTTGCTTTTAGCCTGTCCATTTGCATGAGGTGTTTTTCGTCCCTCATTGTTTTTATTTTTATTCATTTTATCTAAATATATATTGACGTTGATGTATGAGAGTGGCTTTCATCACATCCTGGTTTTTCAAAAGTTTCTAAATTCGAAACTAAACTTTAGCCCTCTCAGGAATAATAAGTTATAACAATCGATTGTTTATGAAGATTCCTGTGCAATACCATTATTGCTGTTGTTGGTTTCGGTAATAGCCCCTTCATCTACTTTCAGGTCTTTGGGCAATGGTAAATCGCTCAAGCTATTGATACCAAAATACTCCATAAATTTTTTGCTTGTACCATAAAGAATGGGACGCCCTGGGGTATCGGCTTTTCCTTTGATTGCTACCAGTTCTTTTTCAAGTAGCTTCTGAATTGTATAATCGCAACTCACCCCTCTAATCTGCTCTAGTTGCCCTTTAGTTACCGGTTGTTTGTAGGCGACGATTGCTAATGTTTCTAAAGCTGCTTTAGACAAGCGCTTTTTTGATTTTTGTTTTAATAATACTGCAATGCTGGGTTGAAATTCTGGTTTAGTTAAAAATTGATAACCATCCGACATTTGACAAATTTGAAATGCAAAGTTGCTCTCCTCATATTTTTCTGTCAATGTAGTAATTGCCTGCACAATATCTGTCTCGTTGATTGGAGTACCAAACATTTCCGATAGGCAACTTTGCAATTCTTCAATGCTGATGGGCTCAGAAGCACAAAATACGAGCGCTTCTACATGATTTTGTAATAGTTTCAATGAGTCCTGGCTTATTTATTTCCTGGCTAGTTTTGCTTCAATTGAGTGTTGCGTGTGGGGTACTGCTCTTAGACGTTCTTTCTGAATAAGTTTGCCGGTGTCGATACAAACGCCATAAGTACCATTTTTGATTCGAATCGCAGCGCGCTCGAGTTGCTGGATAAACTTCTGCAAACGGGCTGCCATTTGATTTAGATTTTCTCTCTCTGCGGTGCTGGCACCATCCTCCAATAATTTAGAGTTCCCGATTGTACTATTTATGCCTTCGTCGTTTCGTTTGCTCAAGGATTCTTTAATGTAATCCAGCTCTTTTCTTGCCTCGCTCAGTTTTTTCTGAATCAGCTCATCAAATTCGCGTAACTCCTCGTCGGAGTATCTCGTCTTTTCCTCCTTGTTTTCCATATATTTAAGTTTTTATATAAAGTATTTGGTATAAAATTAAACGTTAAAAGGTTTTGTA
>CALDJV010000584.1 GCA_937899305.1 uncultured Cytophagaceae bacterium | reverse complement strand
GGTTTATTTGTATCGCTTTGCGCTACTGTCGACTATGGACCGTCGACTGTGGACTAAATAAAACTAACCTTGAATACGTACCATGCACCCTTGTTTAGGGTCAATTTTTCCACTTAACATGTCCAGGTATAGTTTTTCCAAGTCTTCGTTGCCGATAGGTGCATTTATTTGGATACTGTCTTTTACATTGGTAGCAAATGCTTGCCATGCTTCTCCTACTTTTTGTTGAAATCCAGCTGGTCCCCAAGCTTTTTGACGTTGTTCGGCATAAGTAGGAGCAAAGAAAAACTCACCTTTTTTAGGAAGTGGTTTGGCCCCTTCTAGGTGTTGCCAATCTACCAAACCTACCAAACAATTGTATCTAAGTTGCAAGGCTAAATGAGTTTGCAATGTATACTGGGTTTGATGATTGCCCGTAAAATCCACTACTGCATGGGGCTCATTGTTATCCAACTGATCGATTTGATCATAAGTGAGTACTGTATCGTACCAACCCAGTTGATTAACAAACGCTTTGTTTCTGTCAGAAGTCAACCCAATGATGTTGAGTGCCAGGTTTTGGGCTTTCTTGCGGGTAGTGAGCAAAAACGCCAAAGCCTGAGCAGTTTTGCTAGAGGCACTTGTCAACACAATATTTTGAGTGCCAAAATAGTCTTGTTCGTGAAATACATCATCTATCAGAAAAGAAGTCGTAAACAGCGGACGAAAAATACTTTGTAGTGCTTCTTGCTCAGGCGAATGGGTTGCATCTTGGCTCACATTGGTATAGTAATTATAAACAGGAGGCAGTGCAGCTCGGTGAGCAATTCCATCTACAAAACCATGGGGTTGTACTTTGCTAGGTTCTACTAACAAATGAGACGCCATGGGAAAGTATCCATAAAAACGTTCGCCTACTTTTACCTCAGGGTGATTAGAAACTACCACGTCGGCAAAGCCCCAAGCTGGAATAATGCCATGACCTGCCTTGGTAGGGAAAAATTTCCAGTAGCCAATCCGGTCTCCCACAATCGCATAAGTGATATTATTGGAGGTAAAAGAAAATTGATCTATTCTAAACAATACTTGATTGGACTCCAGGGTGTCAGGAAAAGTTTTTTCAACAAAATGCGTTGATTGGAAATTAGCCAAATCTACTACAAATTCTTTTGCTTGCATGATAGGTTTTGTGTTATGGTGTTTGGAGGAAAACGAAGCCATATCGACTTCTACTATGTAAACTATTGAGACGAATATATCAATCGTGTTTTGTTTGGCATAACTTGGCGAGAAGTTTTAACTTAAAATGATGTTGGTAGAAAGTTCGAATTCTCCAGATGTACCTTTTGACAAATTGGTGACTGGAAATCTTAATAACCCGAAAATAGATAAAAAATGGTTATATTCGAGCAATTATTAAAATCTTTTGAAAGCGATATTTTTTTATTGATAAGTATTTAAAACCGTACACAAAATTGTGTGATAAAAAAGTGTTTTAACTTGTAAAATA
>CALDJV010000583.1 GCA_937899305.1 uncultured Cytophagaceae bacterium | reverse complement strand
ATTGGGAATATGGATTTTATCCTTCATTATAAATATTGTCTAGAATTACCTATCCTTATCCTCCTTCAATCTCTATGTCGTCCAAATTGACAAATTGCACCCGGTCATATTCGTCCAGGGTAATGGCAATTACGGCATCTTTGCGAAGTTTACCCGCCAATATTTCTTTAGAAAGGTCATTGAGCAAGCGTTTTTGCAATACCCGTTTTAGAGGTCGGGCGCCAAACTCCCGCTGAAACCCCATTTCGGCAAAAGTGCGCAATACATCGTCGGTGGCTTCCAGGTTTACCCCGTTTTCAGCCAGTTGTTTTTGTATTTGTCGAAACTGAATTTTGGCAATGTGTACCATATCTCGGGGCGAAAGTTGACGAAAGAGTACAATTTCATCGATTCGATTCAAAAACTCGGGTCTTACTCCCTGCTTGAGCATATCTACAATGTCCTCCTTGGTGTTTTCCATAATGTCAAACTCCGTTTCAGCCGTAATTTCTTCAAAGTTTTTATGAATCATCTCTGAGCCGACGTTGGAGGTCATGATAATGATCGTATTACGGAAGTTGGCTACCCGTCCTTTGCTATCGGTGAGTCGGCCTTCGTCTAACACTTGTAGCAAAATATTGAATACATCAGGATGCGCCTTTTCAAACTCATCCAGTAAAATAACTGAATATGGTTTCCGTCTTACCGCTTCGGTCAATTGTCCCCCCTCGTCGTAACCCACGTAACCCGGAGGCGCCCCAATCAAACGGCTTACCGCGTGTTGTTCTTGGTATTCAGACATGTCGATGCGTACCATCGCATTTTCGTCGTTAAACAGAAATTCCGCCAATGCCTTGGCCAATTCGGTTTTGCCCACTCCCGAGCTTCCAATAAATATAAAAGAGCCAATGGGTCGCTTGGGGTCTTGCAAACCAGCCCGACTACGACGTACTGCGTCCGAAATTACCTTGATGGCCTGTGCCTGTCCGGCTACTCGTTTGGTGAGCTCATCTTCCAGTTGCAGCAGCTTTTCGCGTTCGCTTTGCATAATCTTCGACACCGGAATGTTGGTCCACTTGGCCACTACCTCGGCAATGTCATCACTGGTGACTTCTTCTTTCACCATAGAGTTTTCTGGGACATTTTGCATTTCTTGTTGCAGTTGGGCCAGCCGATCCTCACTCTCTTTTATTTTTCCATAACGCAACTCCGCCACCTTGCCATAATCGTGTTGACGTTCGGCTTGCTCGGCCTCCAGCTTGTAACCTTCAATATTTTCTTTCTCTTTGTGAATGCTTTCGATCAGGCTTTTCTCACTGCGCCACTTGGTACGTAACTCATCTCGTTTCACCTGTAGATCCGTAATTTCTCTAGAAAGTTGTTCTTCCTTTTCCCGGTCGTTTTCGCGGCGGATGGCCTCCCGCTCAATCTCCAATTGCATCACCTTGCGATTCACCTCATCTAGTTCTTCGGGCATTGAGTCTATCTCGATGCGTAGTTTGGCTGACGCCTCATCCATTAGATCAATCGCTTTATCGGGCAGAAAACGATCCGAAATGTAGCGATGCGATAGCTCCACTGCGGTAATGATGGCGTCGTCCTTGATATGTACTCCGTGATGAATCTCATAACGCTCCTTGAGTCCCCGTAGAATAGAAATTGCATCTTGCACATTGGGCTCGTCCACCATCACCGTCTGAAAACGACGCTCCAAGGCCTTGTCTTTCTCGATGTATTGTTGGTATTCTTTGAGCGTAGTAGCTCCAATGGCGTGCAACTCACCTCGAGCCAAGGCAGGTTTCAGTAAATTGGCCGCATCCATTGCTCCATCTCCACTACTTCCGGCCCCAATCAGGGTATGAATTTCGTCTATAAACAAAATGATCTCCCCGTCCGAATCTACCACTTCTTTGATCACTGCCTTGAGTCTTTCTTCAAATTCTCCCTTGTACTTGGCTCCGGCTACCAACAGGCCCATATCTAGTGACACAATCGTTTTGGATTTCAAGTTTTCGGGCACGTCACCAATAACAATACGCTGGGCCAGGCCTTCGGCAATGGCGGTTTTTCCTACTCCAGGCTCTCCCAATAATATAGGGTTGTTTTTGGTACGACGCGATAAAATCTGCAACAAGCGGCGAATCTCGTCGTCTCGTCCAATCACTGGATCTAGTTTACCCGCTTTGGCCAATTCATTCAAGTTTTTGGAATATCGCTCAAGTGATTTGTATTTGGCTTCGGCATTGGGATCATTTACCTTTTCATTGCCTCGTAATTCCTGAATGGCTTTGATCAAATACTCTTCGCTGAACCCCACCCCCCTGAGCAGGGAGGCTACTTTGTCTTCTCCGGCCAACATCCCCAGCCAGATGTGCTCAATCGCAATGTATTCATCTTCCATTTCATCGGCATAACTTTCGGCGGTTTGAAACGAAGCCACCATATCATTGGATAGATACAATGACCCCTGCGCTTTGGGGTAACTTTCTATGATCTCCTCCAGTTTGGTTTTAAGGTAAGCCGGATTTACATTGAGTTTGCGTAAGATAAAGTTTGATAAGTTTTCGTCATCTTCCAGGACGGCTTTCAGCAAGTGTCCATTTTCTATGACTTGATGCGAATGTCCGGTAGCTATTTGGGTGGACTTCTGAATTACCTCCTGGGCTTTTATCGTGTAGTTACTGAAGTTCAAAGCGTTCACAGATTAGGGGTGTTAGTGACTAATCAATTTATTTTTTGCTGATCATCAAGCAGTACCATTTTCATATCTCATCATTGTAGTAAAATGGCACATTTGTTCTGAAAATACGCAATCGACTCAACAGTAACAAATTATGCTCCATTCGGTTTTGCCACGCTCCCATCGATCATGAAACAAAAATATATGCAGATTTGTCACCTCACCTGACAAACCGACCTATGTCAATCTCATTGCTTTGATGGATGATGGATACTCCCAAAAGAGTAAGAACGCATCAATATACTCACTCAATATCCTTAAAAGTGAGGATGTAAATACCAACTGCTTGTACTACATTTGAATCTCAACAAGTAGCAAAAGCCACTTTTTCTGATGCAAAAGCATTCGGAGAAAGTGGCTTTTTATTTATGGTTCAACCCAAATTTTAATCTAATGGACTTACTCGAAATCATATCATTTGTATGTTTAATCATTATTACCGCCAACAACTTATGGGCTTTCATTGATAAGGTAAACAAAAGTGATGGTCATCAAGAAGATAATCCTTCATAAATTTACTTAGCATGAAAAACAAACTGCTCATCTGCCCAATTTCGCACGACTATTGCTCACTAAAGCAAAAAAAAGCGCAATGCCTGAGCACCACGCTTCGATATCCAATAAAACTTGTGTTTTAATTTTCCTTTGTCATATTTGGTCCCTATTTGGACGCTACACTTGCTTGTGGTGTTTTTACCTTGTACAAGTTCACATCTTCATATCGTTTCAGCAAAATACTCACTGAAACCAAACCATTGGAGAAGTCTTCTCCCCCTTGTAAATACTTGATGGTGCCATAGGGTGCAAAATGCATTGCTATGATCAAGTTGGTTTTATGAAGCCAAATGCCTCTGCGATAAGTAAATTCGTATTTGCCACCCATGGCTTCATACATTTTAATCAACTTTCGCATCAGCTCGTCCTGTTGCTCACAGGTCATTGGTCGTTTATAGCCGTTTGCTGCAATCAAGTGATCTGTTACTTGATATTTGCCATAAGTAATCCCGTATGGATCTACTACTTGGCACTGAAATCGGCTTTCTTTTTCTGCGATTATGTACAT
>CALDJV010000582.1 GCA_937899305.1 uncultured Cytophagaceae bacterium | reverse complement strand
GATGAACCTGGCAGAAAACTTGTTTGATCGGGCAGAATACAAGCAGTGTATCACCCATTATACAAAAGTAATTCACGCTAGTCCAAGTTTGCCCAATCTTACCTATGCATTGTACATGCGAGGTTGTGCCTACGAAGAAATGGGCGAAATTGAGTCTGCCTGTGACGATTGGCAAAAGGCAAAATCAATGGGTTTTGAACACCCAATGGGGATCGATATCATCGATATGTCACTTGAAAAATATCGTTCCTGATATTTTTCTGCTATAATCATAATTTTTTGCGTATCTTTACTGCCTGTACTTTCAGTCAGAATCCATACCACGCATTTTCTTTAACCTTATCTCTCCGCATTCGCCATTTTTTCAACAATGGTGTGCTCCTCCTAAACCAAATCTTCTAATCAACTTATTTGATTTCAACCAAATCAGCGATGGTTAATTGTTAATTCAACCCTCGATGGGCTGTATTATTGGTTTTTTGTAGATAAACATTAAGTAAATGAGCGATTACACTGACAATTTGTTCCCCAAAATTTCTCTTCCTGAAGCACTTCAGTTAATTGGTAAAGCAGATGACGCATATGAAAACGAACAGTTTCGTAAAGCAATAAGATTTTTTAGCCAGGCACTGCAAGCCCCTCTATCAGATTTAGACAAGGGATACATATTGTACATGAAAGGAAAAGCATATCTGGAGTTGGGAGATATGGGAAGGGCCTGTGAGCAATGGAGTAAAGCAATAGAGTTGGATCTTACCCAACATCCCCTAGGAATAGACCTGGTGAGTGATGCTTATAAAAAGTATTGTGGATGATGAAATACAGGGTTGAATGCTGTTCTAGTGTATTAATTTTTTTGAAATGATAGTATTACTTTGCTATTATAATATGAATACTTTTCTTAATTTTGAACAAAAAGCAAGCGTTTGGAGTTTTAAAGCTGACTAACTTTGAAAATTAGTACAATTACTTGTAATTTTGTCAAAGATTGAAATCATTCTAAATAACGAATGCAAAATTGGGTAGCATGAGTAAAGAAACCGATATACTAGAAGAACACATAAATTCTGATTATAAATATGGATTTGAGACCAAGATAGAGACCGAATCGGCTCCCAAAGGACTCAATGAAGATATTATTAGGTTTATATCTGCCAAAAAGAACGAGCCAGAATGGATGCTCGAGTGGAGACTAAAAGCCTATGCTCAATGGCAAGAAATGACCCAACCCAATTGGCAGAATGTAGATTTCCCGGAAATTGATTATCAAGATATCATATACTACGCAGCTCCTAAAAAGAAAGTAAAGCTGGACAGTTTGGATGAAGTAGATCCAGAATTGTTGAAAACTTTTGAAAAGTTGGGTATTTCTTTAGAGGAACAAAAGCGATTGACGGGAGTGGCAGTAGATGCCGTAGTAGACAGCGTGTCTATCACTACTACATTCAAGGAAAAACTTGGCGAATTGGGCATTATATTTTGTTCAATGAGCGAAGCCATCCAAGATCACCCCGAACTTGTTCGTAAATATATAGGAAAAGTAGTCCCTACCAACGACAACTATTTTACAGCTTTGAATTCAGCCGTATTTGGTGATGGATCTTTCTGTTACATCCCCAAAGGTGTACGTTGTCCTATGGAATTATCAACTTACTTCCGAATCAATACTGCCGGAACGGGGCAATTTGAGCGTACCCTTATTGTAGCCGATGAAGGTAGTTATGTGAGTTATCTTGAAGGTTGTACTGCTCCTATGCGCGACGAAAACCAACTGCATGCTGCAGTGGTAGAATTGATTGCTATGGACAACGCGGAAATTAAATATTCTACCGTACAAAACTGGTACCCTGGTAACAAAGAGGGGAAAGGTGGAATTTATAACTTTGTAACCAAACGTGGTATCTGTGATGGGGTAAACTCTAAAATTTCTTGGACTCAGGTTGAAACTGGATCAGCAGTTACTTGGAAATACCCAAGTTGTATCTTGAAGGGAGACAACTCAATTGGGGAGTTCTACTCAGTGGCAGTTACCAACAATTATCAACAAGCCGATACCGGTACCAAGATGATTCACATTGGTAAAAATACCAAAAGTCGAATTGTATCGAAAGGTATCTCAGCTGGGCACAGTCAAAATTCTTACCGTGGACAGGTAAAGGTGATGAAAAGAGCCACCAACGCCCGGAACTATTCTCAGTGCGATTCTCTGTTGATGGGTGATTTGTGTGGAGCACATACTTTCCCTTACATAGAAGCTGATAACCGTACGGCGGTCATCGAACACGAGGCCACCACTTCTAAAATTGGTGAAGACCAGCTGTTTTATTGTACTCAGCGAGGTATAGATCCTGAAGCAGCGGTAGCACTGATTGTGAATGGTTATGCCAAGGAAGTATTGAAGCAACTGCCTATGGAGTTTGCCGTAGAGGCTCAAAAACTACTCGCCATTAGTTTAGAGGGTAGTGTAGGATAGTATCTTGCCGATATTAGGATATACAAAAAACAACGAGGATGTCACAAAGTCAAATTTGAGGCATCCTCGGAGTTTTATTTGGCCAATGTTTTTCTAGGTAAATGGCTCCAATCATTATAATTGAGGGTAAACTCACAAAATTCCAAAATTTAGACTAATAGGATTCGCACATGAAAAATTATATTTTTCAAAACGATGCTTCTTCGGTATCTTTTAATTATGATTATGCCAACATTATAGACTATCAATGCCAATTAGAGGCCTCTAAATATTATGTAGCGGTCAATAACGCCATTCCCAATGTCATTGCCTTTTACGAAAACTTAGACATTGACAAACTATTGGGTAAGGTGACAGATAGTTTTGACCTAGAGTCCAGTCAAATATGGAAGTACGAAAGTTACTCCCGTAAGAAAGACAAAATAGCCATCTCGAACTTTATTATACATCTACAGCAGGATTTGTTGCTGTGTTATGATGAAGACGATAATTACCTAAAGATCTTATACAGTGATGAGGTTGCTCAAAGTATACTTGAGGAACTGACGACCCACATCAAAGCAAGTTTTGGCGAAACTAAAGCGGAGGGCAAGATATTTTTGTTATACGAAAATAATAATTATCTCTATCTCAAGGATTTTGAAGTAAAGAAAAGCGAGCTGGATATTGCCAGTAACTACAATGATGACTTTGCCCGAATTCATGATTTGGTAGTAAAAAGGCTCAATACCTCCGATGATAAAGGGTTGGTGCTGTTGCATGGAGAACCAGGTACTGGCAAAACCAGTTACATCAGGTATCTCACTTCTTTGATTGACAAGAAGATGATTTATATACCACCCGAATACGCCCACAAAATTGCTTCTCCCGACTTTCTTACCTTATTGATTGCCAACCCAAACTCTATTTTGATTATAGAGGATGCCGAAAATATAGTAGAAGAAAGGGATGGATACCGAAATGCATCAGTAGCCAATTTGTTGAATGTGGCTGATGGATTGCTGTCCGATTGTTTGAATATTCAGATTTTGTGTACGTTCAATGCCCATATCAGTAAAATAGACAAGGCATTGTTGCGTAAAGGGCGCTTGATTGCCATGTATGAGTTTGATAAACTAGCAGCTAAAAAAGCGCAGCTGCTTTCTAATAAATTGGGTTATAAAGCCAACATTACCGAGGCTACTACCTTGGCAAACATTTATAACCAAGAAGATTTAAGATTTTCAGAGAAAGAAAGTATTAAGATAGGTTTCTAAGTAAAACTACATCAATAACCTAATCCATTTGGCTGATCTCTTGTCGCCATA
>CALDJV010000581.1 GCA_937899305.1 uncultured Cytophagaceae bacterium | reverse complement strand
GCCTAGCAACCAGATATTACACCAAATTTGGATTACTTTATTTTTTCCGTTTTACCTAGAGTATTAGAGGAAAGTTTAAAAGTAAATGGATGATATGTCTATCATTTCAATTCTATTACACGATTTCAGAACCGTACACTGTTTTCGGTGGCCCCCCTTCGTTAACCACCGAATATAGCGTAAACTAGACAATTACCGCGTAACTGTTACTTGGCTTTAGCTTCCCCCTTCATTTTCTCTACCAAACGCTCCGCCATCAAATACGCCGAATGTACTGCTCCATCCATGTACCCGCCAAAAACTGGGGAAGTTTCGGTCCCCCCAATGACAAAACGATCATTCAACAATGTATTTTGAAACGCGGGATGTCCGTTGTTTTGGTGAGGCAACAGGTATTGGTTGACCCGATGAGTGGTAAAAGGTTCTTGGGCCCACACTTTTTCGTAATAGCCTATGTGTTCACGGGCAACTTTCCCAAACAATCGCTCAAACTGATTGAGTACTTCAGCTTCGCGTTGGGCTTTAGTCATTTGGCTACTGCCTCCTGATAAAAAACCTTTCAAGGCAAATGCACTTTGTTCATAGTTGGTATGATCGTGTACTTCGTTGGCAATACCCACTTGGCTAAATATGGCTCCCGAAAATCCTTTTTCCCGCCAAAAAGGAGTCTGATAGGCTACCGCAAATTTAATAGACTCTCCCATCCAGGTATGAGTATTGGCGCACAAGTCCGCAATGGTTTTCGGTAATTCGGGCGAAAATTTCACCGTGTTGCTTAATAATTTGGGAGGCAAAGTCGAGATAACTTGCTCAGCCAAGTATTGGGTCGTTTCGGTAAACACCTGCAATCCTTCACTTTGCAGCACAACGGTATGCACTTTGGCTTTGGTGATAATTTGATCTGCATCCAAATACGCTCTTAGTTTTTGGATGATGGTGGCGGTACCTCCTGCAATGCGATAACTGGGATCTTCGCCTTGCGGCATTTCAAATTCTTGAGCGGGTGTAAACGACATTGATTCAAACAAACCTTTGCCTTGTTGAAATTGGGGAAAAGCCTCAAGGTGTAGGTCTCGGAGTAGCTTTACTAAAAATTGGTGTTTGGCTCCAAACCAGGTAGCTCCCATTTCGATAGGGGTATGGTTGGCTCCTTCAATGGTTTCTATCCTCCCTCCTATGTGATCGCGCGCTTCTAGAATGAGCGCTTTGATTCCTTGTTTTTTGAGCAACCAGGCAGTGGTTAAGCCAGTAAGGCCTGCGCCCAAGATGATGACGGGTTGTTTCATTTTTTCTTTTGGTATTTTCTCTTTTCAAAACAAACAATGGCTTCGAAAGTTCCCATATAACAAAAGGCAACAATGATCGCTCAATTGTTGCCTTTATTATTTGAATGATGGATGATATCATGATCTATGCATCATTTTGACAGGTTTGCCAATGATTACATGTGAGCAATCATCTCAGTACCAAACTCAGAAGTTTTCAACAAGGTAGCACCTTCCATCAAACGCTCAAAGTCATAAGTTACCTTCTTAGCACCAATAGCACCGCCTAAACCTTTGTAAATCAAGTCAGCCGCTTCTTGCCAGCCTAAATGCTCAAGCATCATGGCACCCGACAAAATCACTGAACCAGGATTTACTTTGTCCAAACCAGCATACTTAGGAGCAGTACCGTGAGTTGCTTCAAAAATCGCCCGTCCACTTACATAGTTGATGTTGGCTCCAGGAGCAATACCAATTCCTCCTACAATTGCTGCCAAAGCATCAGAAATGTAGTCACCATTAAGGTTCATCGTAGCAATTACTGAATACTCTGAAGGACGCGTCAAGATCTGCTGTAAAAAAGCATCTGCAATCACATCTTTTACTAAGATTTTACCGGCGGCCAAAGCTTCGTCCTGAGCTTTGTTGGCAGCATCTTTACCTTCTGCCTCGGCAATACGGTCGTATTGTGCCCAGGTAAATACTTTATCACCGTACTCACGCTCAGCCAACTCATATCCCCAGCTTTTGAAAGCACCTTCGGTAAACTTCATGATGTTACCTTTATGTACCAAAGTAACTGATGGACGTTTTTGCTTAATGGCGTATTCAATCGCACCACGCACCAAACGCTCCGTACCCTCTACCGAAATGGGCTTGATACCAAAAGAAGCAGTTTGTGGGAAACGGATTTTATCTACTCCCATCTCATTGATCAAGAAGTTTTTTACTTTTTCCGCACCTTCTTCGCCGTTCATCCACTCAATACCTGCGTATACATCTTCAGTGTTTTCACGGAAAATGACCATATTGGTAAGTTCAGGACGTTTTACTGGTGAAGGTACCCCATCAAACCAACGAACTGGTCGTACACAAGCGTACAAATCCAACTTCTGGCGAAGGGCTACATTTAGAGAGCGAATACCACCACCTACGGGAGTGGTCAATGGGCCTTTGATACCCACTAAGTACTCATTAAAAGCATCTAAGGTAGCTTGTGGAAGCCATTCGCCGGTTTGGTCAAACGCTTTTTGCCCAGCTAAAACTTCTTTCCACATAAGCTTTTTCTCGCCACCGTAAGCTTTTTCTACGGCACTATCCAATACACGTTGTGCAGCGGCCCAAATATCTGGTCCAATTCCGTCACCTTCGATGAAAGGAATAACAGGAGTGTTGGGAACTACCAATTCCCCATTTTGAATGGTTATTTTAAGTTCACTCATTGTCTATAATGGGATCTAAATTAAATTTGTTCTTGTTTCGCACAAAAGTAACAACATTGAGATAAAAATAGTTACGAGAGTCCCATAATTATTAGGTTTCGGCTCAGAGCAGGTGTATTTTTAGTCCACAGTTTTCCTTAGTTGGGAGTTCGTAGTCAGGAGTTCGTAGTTTTCTTTAGTTTTTAGTCCACGGTCGACAGTCCAATGCTGTTTCCTTAAGAAAAACCTGTTTAAAGGAATTATTCCGATTTCTTAAAAGAAAATATGCATATCCGAAGGAATAATAATTCCAAGCTGATAATCAGCCACTTATTGTTCTTTCTCCCTACTTTTTGCTACAGCTCAAAAAGTAGGCAAAAACGCCGTCGCTGTATTTTGTGTTGGCTAAACTTACTACGTTGCGCCTAAAATGATCAAACATTCCACCCTCGCACGAAATCAGCCGCACTATCCAGGGTGTCAGTGATCATTTTTTAACGGCTCCACTTCATAAGTTCTTAACGCCCACAAAATAAGGCGAAATGAAAAACGGTAGTATTGACG
>CALDJV010000580.1 GCA_937899305.1 uncultured Cytophagaceae bacterium | reverse complement strand
TTTGTTAAAAACTTGTTAAGCGTCAGTTTTGGAGAAATAATCGGCTTTGTTTATTCCTGTGTAATTATTCTGACTTGCTATTTTTCCACCTTGGTTTATGTCTCCACAAATCATCTTGTGATAGTACTTTTTACTGGTTTAGGATTCCGAATTTAAATCATCCGTTGGGAATGCCTTTTTTAATTCTGATAAGTCTTTAAAACCTGTCAGGTAGGCTGTTCAAAATTGGTGAATTTCTTCCCCTGGTTTTTATCAAAGAAGTTGAGTACCAACCAAGCCCCTCCTAACCTCCCCGAAAGGGGAGGAACGTTACTCGCGGTAGCTTCTCCGCGACGTTTTCTCCCCTTTTGGGGAGAGTAAGAGGGGCCTCTGGTGGCATTGAACGTCTTTCACTTTTATCACAAGATTTAAATGAGTATATTATTCTAACAATAGAACTACTCTAATTTCTGAAACTCATAAAGGCGCCAAAAACGAGGGGTACTTTTTTGAAATTTTGAACACCCTACCTGTCAGGATTGGTTATATACTAGTAAAAAACTTTTGTGACAGAATACTTGTGTGGGCTGTTATTTGACTTCGTTGAACGCTACACCACAGAACTGTAGTTCAATGTCGTTTGATGAGTGAAAAAATGCGGATAAATAAACTCTGATCAAAAAGCAGCTAACATACTTTAATCGCCCAAAAATGAGGTCTAGGTGAGTAATGACCTGGGTAGAATAGAACAACGCTCCTTATCCTGATTGAAATATAGAACAGAACAAGGAGATTTGTTTGCATACCGATGCTTTATCAGTATGACCTTGAAATTGAGAATACGGTAAAATAATAACCAGCGCGGATTAGCAAAAATTGCTGCTGGATTCCAAATCGGTAATGGTACTTAGTTTGGCTGATAAATCTGCTACTGAAACAGGGTGCAGTGCTGCCTTCATTGAAAGTTCAGCTTCTGAGTAAACATCGTCTACCAAAAAGCTTAGATTACTACTCACCAAACAATCAGGGTTTATTTTTTTTGGTTTATAAAATAAATCAGTGTCTCTTACTGCCTGATAAATATCCCAAAGCGTGATTTTCTGAGCAGATCTTTTTAAGAAAAAGCCCCCTTTGGCGCCAGCTACACTGCCTACAATTTCGTTGTCGCGAAGCTTAGAAACGATACGGCGAATGACCACGGGATTGGTTTTTACACTTTCGGCTAAAGTTTGAGAAGAAATAAGGGTTTCTTTTCCTTTGATTTGCATAAAAATGCATATGTGTATCGCAATTGTAAATCTTCCATTGGCTTGCATATCTTCAAATTTTTCTACCTTACATGAATTGTGTCCTGAGTACTATTTAATAGCTCGTTTTTGACCTGAATGATGAACTTTTAATGTACTTGCTATGCTATCAATACGAAATTGTAACTTATAAAGTTTCTTTTGGTTAAAAATCACCCCTCGATTCGATGTCCTTATCAGGTTTGCAAATTCATATCATTCCCCTTTTTCTAAGCTTGTTCTTTCATCCAGGCATCTATCAACATTCGAGAGATAGACATTTTAGGTGACAATAAGATTTCTTTTTGGGCAGTGGCGTCCTTGAGTTCAGTGCGCGTAAACCAACGAGCAGCTTCTAGTTCCTGGTCGAGAAGCTGTACATTTTGATGCGTCGCCTCCGCTCTAAAACCAAGCATAATAGACCCAGGAAAGGGCCAAGGCTGAGAGGACTGATATTGAACGTGGTTGATCTCCAAGCCCGTTTCTTCCATGGCTTCTCGTTGTACTGCTTCTTCAAGGCTTTCGCCTGGTTCTACAAAACCCGCCACCAATGAAAAACGATTTTGGGGTTGCCATTGGGGCTGTCTTACCAACAAACCCTGATCTTGATAAGTAATCAAGGTAATGATAGCGGGATCGGTGCGAGGAAAATGCCGTTTACCACAATCTGGATTTTGGCAAACACGTACATGGCCTGCCCAATCACTTTGGGTAGGGTGTCCACAGCGTCCACAAAACTGGTGGTTTTTGTGCCAATAAATCATCGCTTGGGCATACCCTAAAATGGCTCCCTCCGCCAAAGTGGCGATCTTACCTATGGCTCTTAAGTGTTCAAAAGTTCCCCATTGCTGCCAGAAAGGATGGTTGGCTGGGTCCGCTTCCTCGACATCTATCGTGAAGTAATCATGACCACCTCTCTTACCCAAAAACACCAATTGTTCGGTCTTTTGGATCAGTGGTTGTGCTTGAGCGGTAGATAAAAAAACGACCTTGGCAGGTTCCTCAGTAGAGATCAAATGCTTGCCCTGCCAGATGGGAATAATCAACGACGAGGATTCAGGGTGGAGTGCTTTATCCAGGTCGATGTCTGGACGATGAGGAGAGAGGCGGTCTAAGGGATTATTTGAAAAGTAATTCTGACTTGATATGAGTAAATGATTGATCATAAAAGTAGGTGCTTTATCCGATAATACGACAAAAAACGAATTCCTAAATTAACCAAACTGTTTTTTGAAGCAAACAGTTTGGTTAGGAGTAATTATTCAGCACTAATCATCATAAAACCCGCCCACTCGTAAGGAAAAGCCAATTTTGGGTTTTGAATAAATGCTAGTTTGGTGTTACGCAATGCTTCTGAAAAGCTGCCACCCTTGGCAATTTCCTGGTAAAATCGAATCATGAAATCCCTGGTATGCGTACTAGAGTTTTGCCACAATGGATAGACCACACTCAGTGCTCCGGCAAATACAAACCCATGGCTAAGCCCATAAATCCCCCCATCTTTGTCGTATTGTTCCAGCCCTGGTTCACAATGACTCAATACGACCAGATCAGTTTCAAGTTTCATTTTAAATATTTCAGGATAAGTAATGTCGGATTGGTGAAATACCAATCGGGAGCCCTCAGGATGTGCTTTGCTAAATGTGGCGTGGGTAGCAATATGCAATATTTGGGTAGACAAGGTTTTATTGAGTAGTT
>CALDJV010000579.1 GCA_937899305.1 uncultured Cytophagaceae bacterium | reverse complement strand
GAATTATTTAAGAAACAATTAGATCAATAATACTTTTACCAAGTTTTCAATTTATTTGAATTCGGAGAAGTGAGTACTTTAAACGGATCTAGTAATGCCTACCAAAGAACGATTTTTAAAACCGCCTTGGTTTTTATTGGTTTTCAGCCAGTTGCAATCTTGCATCAAATCATTTGGCTTACCTATTTACATCACTATTACAAATGTGGTAACCCTTTTTAGATTTTCGAAATGATGCTTTGGACTAAGTTCGTGGCAATGAAGGCGAATATTTTGAAGAGGTGTGAGAGAAGAAAACGCAAAAATTTCGAATTTTTTATCTGAAACTTAGATGATACAGTGAAAGGACTTTTTTCTGTCAAAATGTTAATTTGAGTAACTTATTTACCGAAAAGTTAAATATTTTGAGCCAGTCTATGAGGGCAAGCGGGCAATCCTTGCATCTTATAGAACTATCTTGATTTTTTTGATGTTATGAACGGTTTTTGGAATATTATTTTGTAATAGGGGTGTTAAGCCAATGAAACATCTGTTTTAATAAAGCGGATGGGCTGGCTGTAATCAGGCATTGACACCATCCAGGTTAGTATATTATTTCACAAATCAAGAATTACATTATGATCAAATTTTACTTTGTATTGCTCTTGAGTTTGGTGGCGTTCCCAACCCTTGCTCAAGTTACTGTATCGGGAACTGTAGAAGATTCCAAGGGAGATAAAATTCCAGGAGCGACTGTGATCGAAAAAGGAACCACCAACGGAGTTGTGACCGATGTTGCAGGGCGTTTTACCCTTACGGTGGCCAATGGTGCAACTTTAAAGATTCATGCCTTGGGTCTGGAAACTCAAGAAGTGAAGGTGGAAGGGAAAACCAGTTTAAGAATTGTTTTAGTTGACTCAAAGCCTTTGGATGAAGTCGTAGTTACAAGTTATAGGGTACCAGCCTCAAAGAGCTATACTGGAAGTGCAGTAGGTGTCTCGATCAAGTCCGATAGGCGAAAACGCAGAAAACGCAGAACGGCAAAAAAGCGAGCCAAACTCATTACTGGAAAGAAGATGTCTCGCCGCGAACGTCGTCGTCTCAAACGTTTGGCCAAGACCAAAAAGAGCAATGAATTGGTCGAAAACGATGTTTTGACGGTACAGTCAGAACCACTTTCTACCTTCTCGATTGATGTAGATAATGCCAGTTATACGATGGCACGTCGTTCGCTTCGATCAGGTAATTTGCCCCGCACCGACCAAGTTCGTATTGAAGAATTTATCAACTATTTTGACTACGAGTATCCTCAGCCCCGCACAAAACATCCTTTTGCCGTAGTGACCGAAATGGCGAAATGCCCCTGGAACAAAACCAGTCATTTGGTACATATTGGGCTAAAAGGCAAAAACATAGACCAAAACAAACGCAAACCCAATAACTTGGTTTTCTTGCTTGATGTATCAGGTTCTATGTTTAGCGAAGACAAACTGCCTTTGTTGAAAAAAGCGTTCAAAGTGTTGGTAAATAATCTACAGAAAGAAGATCGGGTAGCCATTGTAGTATATGCGGGAGCAGCTGGTTTGGTATTGCCTTCTACTTCGGGTCAATACAAACGCACCATCCTGAAAGCCATTAATGAACTTAGTGCGGGTGGTTCTACAGCGGGTGGAGCAGGCATTCGCCTGGCTTACAAAGTGGCTCAGGAAAATTTCATCAAGAAAGGAAACAACCGGGTGATTTTGGCCACCGATGGTGACTTCAATGTGGGGGCCTCGTCGGATGCCGCCATGGAGCAATTGATTGAGGAAAAAAGAAAAGAAGGAGTCTTCATTACTACGTTGGGTTTTGGTATGGGCAACTACAAAGACTCAAAAATGGAAACCATTGCTGACAAAGGAAACGGTAATTACTATTATATTGATGGTTTTGACGAAGCCTACAAA
Source organism: uncultured Cytophagaceae bacterium (assembly GCA_937899305.1). Classification (GTDB taxonomy): domain Bacteria; phylum Bacteroidota; class Bacteroidia; order Cytophagales; family Microscillaceae; genus Microscilla. The sequence goes on along the minus strand of CALDJV010000579.1, from coordinate 1,039 downwards.
ATCTTTAATAAACAATTGGCTGGAACCCTGTACACCATTGCCAAAGATGTAAAACTTCAGGTAGAGTTTAACCCGGCTTTGGTCAAGTCTTATCGTTTGATTGGCTACGAAAACCGTTTGTTAGATAACGAAGATTTTCGGGACGACACTAAAGACGCTGGTGAAATAGGGGCGGGGCATACCGTGACGGCTTTGTATGAAGTAGAACTGTTTGAAGCAGCTCCTGCCAAAGTAACGGTCAATAAAAAACGTTGGCCTCGAAGATTCAGGCCGACCAATTTCAAAGCCAATGAAGTGCTCAATGTATGGCTACGTTACAAGAAACCCAGAGGGCGTAAAAGCATTCCTTTGAACACAGTGATGACCAGAAACGACGGTAAGGTGGCCCAGGCCTCTGAGAATTTTCGCTTGTCGGCAGCAGTGGCGGCCTTTGGGATGTTGTTGCGTAACTCGAAATATACGGGCAGTGCCGATTATAAAATGGCGCTCCAACTAGCGAAAAGTGCCAAAGGAGCAGATGAAGAAGGATATCGGGCCGAGTTCATTCAGTTGATCAAAAAGGCTTCGGTAATTCAGGTAAAGTAAGTGAATAGGAAGACTGCAGTCCTGGTGGGGATTTCGAGTTCAATTATTTGAAACACCCCTCAGGGCTAAAGCTTTCAACCCTGGCTCATGTTGAAGCGAAACAGTATTCACTTGCATCAGTCAGGGTTTATTTTTCTATGAAAAAGCTTTTTAGTAAGGATAAAAAATAACCTTTCGATTTCAAAAGTTGTAAACCACCACTATTATTAGATGGTTTTATTGTTTCGCTTATTGTTAAATGGCTGCGCAAAGCGACACAAAACTATGGACTATTGACCATCGACCAATGCTGTTTCCTTAAGGATACGAGTGAATAGCGATTATTTACGCGTATAATGTGCTTCTATTTTATTCAAAACTACATCTCCTAATTGTAGCATTTTCATTCGATACTTGCCTTGTCCTTCCGCCTAAAACAAAAGGGTAAAAAAGAGGATGAAGTAGGTATCGACGA
>CALDJV010000578.1 GCA_937899305.1 uncultured Cytophagaceae bacterium | reverse complement strand
GGTTATTAGAATTCTTGGGAAGACTTGACAAATAATGTACCGCTCACTAATGAATCCACCCATAAGTGTTCTTTCATTTGTAGCGACTCGGCCTCTAATTGTTGGGCCAGTTGCTTATAATGCTCCAGATCAGCTAACAATACCTCGTGGTTGGTATGCTGTCCATTATCCATATCAGGTAAGTTTTAATTAAAAGGTTGAATAACTCCAAGTTCATCTTTTTCAGAGAAAAGAAACAAAAAACAGCACATCGTTACTTTGCAATTGTCTTTGGTTGTAGGTAAAACCAGGCCCTAAAAAGGACTTCGCCTGTATACCCGAAGCGCTGTGTACACTGTTTCCTTTATCTTTCTCAAAAATTATTTACAATTCATTGTTTCACAGTCAAATGACTGGTTCTTTTACCAAGGATCAGTGCTTTTAAACTCCGCAGGGCATCGCAAAACAATATTTGCCCCCTTAATGCTTTGGGTACTAAATTCCTACTATATCCTTCGGTGTCTTTAGCCTACTGACTTTACTTAAAAAAACTCCTAAGTTTAAGCTAAAACGGCTACGGCTATGCGCGTTTTTTTAAGTGCGCCAGTAAACAAAATACCCTCGAATTGATACAGCATTTACTTAATTCCCAAAGCACTAGCTATAACAACAATACCATGGGCCAAAACAACACTCGTTGAAGATGTGATTTAACCCTGTTTTATCCTGACTCAATAATTAGCTTAGCATTTTGGTGTGATTTCATCACTGGTCTTAGGAAAAGAACACTTATTTTATTCTTTTTAGAATATGATAAGGTATTCATTGCATCAATTTATATAAAATTGGTGAAACTTCGAATACCCCTTGCTATTTTATTATGGACATTTTGGAGGATAGTTTGCCTCCATCTACGGATTTCGCAAATACTTTGTTTTTTAAATTCAATACTCTGTAGTGATTTTGGTCAAAGTTGGTTGCTGAGTCCTTTTAAAAATAAAGTAACTATGCATTCTTCATATAAATAAGTTACTGATTTATAGTTATGAACAGGGTCACCATTTACTCGAATTGGCTATGGACTATGGACGGAATCCTGTGGACTATTTGTAAATTGTATTCCGTTCATAAACTCAAATACCCCGTTCGTGAATTCAACTGGCCAATTCTACTCAATATGGCTTATTTTTGGTAGTAATAAACTTTATAAAACTAGAAACAATAACACTCCACTTTACAGGCTTCTCTCTTTCTGTAAAGAATATAGTGAGTGCACCATACCCTACTTAAAGAACAATGATGTATAAATTTTGGCTTCTCTTGGTAATTTGGCTTGGGAGTTTGTCTGTATCCAAGGCCCAGCAACAAGATGCAATGATCAATATCAACGCTCCTATCAATGGAAAAACGGTGAGCTTTACAGAATTTCTGGATGCACTGGAAAAAGCCAACGACCTGGTACCCAACGACGGTAAATTGTATGACTACATTGTAAAGGATGTGAAGGTGCGGTTTATCCAAAAAATAGACAAAGCAGGAATGGATAAGCGTTTTTTCAAAAATGGTCCCGAAATAGTGATTCGCCCTGATTTGCGTATTTCTAATATAGACTGGGATCCTCAGTTTTGGTTGGTACCTCGTAACATCACTTTTGCAGGCAATGTATATTTTACTGGAACCAACGGCATCAAGGCTTTATTTACCGAATGCCGCTTCAAAAAAGCCTTTGCTGTATTGAGCAACAATGGGGAATTTTTAGATTTTAAAAAATGCACTTTTGAGGGTGGTTTTCGGATGCAACGTAGTACTTTGATTGACTATCTCAAATTTGATAGTTGCCGTTTCGACATTGCCGAAAAGGTCGATTATCAAACCTTGAATCTGGGACTAGAACCCCGCACTTTGTTTATTGACAACAAAGCCAATAATCTGGATATGACCGTTCAGTATTGCTCTTTTGATGTACACCCTAAAAATCGCCCCAATCCTCAGTATTTCATTTCGCTGCAAAACTCTACGTTCAGCAATCTGAAGTTTATCAAAAGTGATATCAAGACTTCGATGGATTTACAAAACTCCTCGATCAGTAACAACTTCCAGTTGCACAATACCAATGTACACGATCACATTCTGCTGTTTGGGCTCAACATCAATCCATTAGGCACCCGTATGGAATGGGGTTTGGTCGAAAGAAAAATTGCCTACTATGATGTACAACACAAGCAGTTGTATAGTATCAATAACCTCAAACAAATTCCTCTGGTCATTTTCAATGATTTGTTCAGTAGTTATGCCATTGTGTATTCGGCTTTTAAATCTCAGGGCAACCGTTACAGCACCAACCAATGTTACATAGAATGGAAAAACGTAGAAACACAGTATCTCAAAAAACTATATGAAAAAAACCGCTCGGCTAAGACGTATTTTACTTATTGGATGAATGTCTTTTTGAAGGTTTTTTGTGATTACGGCACCAATCCCCTCAAATCACTCTACATGTCGTTTTATGTCTTGCTTACTTTTGCCCTCATTTATTTCTTTTTGCCCCACAACTTTGGGCATTCCCGCAGCAATTTTTACAAAAACTTGCAAATGTTTGGCAATTACCTCCGGCATCCCGAGGAATTTTTCAGTAAAATGACCCAAAAACAACAAGACATTGGTGATCGTCATCAAATGGTGAGGAGTTTTGTAGACAACAGCAAACAAAACAAAGCCCCATTTTATTTTTTCCTCATTGCATTGCCCGATCAAATCTTGTATCGCATTAGCAAGTCTTCTAATCGTCTGGTGGTAGGCTACACCAAGTTCATACATCGTTTGAGGAGTTCAGGCAAAGGCTTCCTCAAGTTTTTGTCCGATATTTTGTTCTTTCTTTTTATTCTTACCATTGTGTTAGAACACCTCATCATGCGGGCCTTGGATTCTACAGCGCTGAGTGTCAATATTTTTACTACATTGGGATTTGGCAATACCGACGCCAAGGGGCTGCCCATGTATCTCACCGTATTAGAAGGGTTCATTGGTTGGTTTTTGTTGAGCTTTTTTAGTTTATCCCTCATTAGTCAATTGATTGACTAAGTAACGCTTTCAAAATAAGTGTAGAGTTTTAATGAAATTGCTTAAAGTTAAACGAGGCGCTTTTTGCGCTCATAGCAGCGCTATGAGCAATAAAAGGAACGAAGTGTAACAAAGAGGAATAAGTCTAAATCAGACAGTTATTGCGAATGCGTTACTAAGTTTCAAAAAAGTCTACTTGTCAATGTGGGGTTTGGGTTGCTTTCTTTGATTTTTTAGCTTAAAATCAAGTTTCTAAGGTATTCTAAGCTCGCATTCAAATGGCAAACCATAAAAATCAAAACACCTTCGAACCAGGAAGTTTTTTTGTATTTCGTACCCCCTTATTACCTCGTACTCAGCTCGATTTTTTAGCTGATTCGGACAATGTACCCCACGCAACTTACTACTTGGAGCTGTTTCGTCAATACCAAAACCCAGATTTACAGCAAGCACTTTACCTGGCTTCTCCCGATTTATTCCACCAGCTCCATCGTTGGGAAAAGTTGATTGCGACCGAAAATCATTCTAAAAAAATACGCAGGGAACGTAATGAACTGAATCGTAAATTTTTGATGTTTATGCTACGAGCTGCCCACCGTTGTACTCCTTTTGGCACCTTTGCCGCAGTTGCTGTGGGTGATTTTAAACTTCAGCGGGAAAGTAGCCTCGATTTGGCCCAGCTTGCCTCACCATCGAAATCCTCTCGCTTGGATATGGTGTATTTACTGCGTTTGAGATTCGCCTTGGAAGCCAATCCAGCCATCCAAGCCCAACTACGGTTTTTCCCTAATAATACCCTTTATAAAAATGGGGAAGACATGCTTTGCTCCTATTTCGACGAAGAGGCACTTCAACACATCGCTAGCTCCAAGAGTTTCAACGAAACTGCCTGGGATTTATTCACCGCCTGCCGCGAGGCCAATGGAATGAGCATTAACCAAATGATTGACTTTGTGATTGATCCGGAGTTGACCCGAGCCGACTGCCAAGAATTTATCCATTACCTCATCGATCACCAATTGTTGGTTTCGGAATTATATCCTCATCTCAATGGGGATGAGTATTTAGAGCAAATTTATCAAAAGCTTACCCCACTCAACCACGCCTCCAGCTACCTCCACTTTATTAAAAGCATTCGAGAACGCCTTCAGACCATAGATGCCACGCCCCAAGCTTCGGAAAGTTTGGCCCAATATCAGGAGTTATTGCATTTTTTGACTGAGGGAGAAGAAGCTACTCAACTGAAGCTAAAAAATGAACAGACCAAAGAAAAAGAGTTGGTGCAGGTAGATGCTTTCAAATCCTTGGGTACCCAGGAATTGAGCAAGGCAGTAGTACGGGATATCGTGCGTAAAATAGAGCACTTGTACCAACTACCCACTCCCAAACAACCACCTCGCCAAGACTTAGCGGTTTTCAAACAAGCGTTTTTTAAACGTTTTGAATACGAAGCGGTACCTTTGCTACAAGTAATGGACGAAGTAACCGGACTGGGGTATCCTTATGGCAAAAGAGTGGCGGCGCTCACTCCTAACTTAGAAGCTCTCAAGATGGTATTTAACGAAGAAATGCCGCTCTCCCCTCCCTCATCCCTCCCCCAAACCAATGCCGTGGATGAATGGCTCCATCACAAATATCAGGAGGCTTTACACGATCATCAACCACAAATCAACCTCACATTCGAGGACATCAAACAGCTCAGACAAGGTCTGCCAGAATCTGATGAACAAACCCCTCCTGCTATGTTGGCTATGGGCAAGCTTTTGTTCAATCAACAAGCAGATTTGATCCACGACCCGAAAAACGGTAGTCCTCGGAATTTTTATTTTTACCTCTATCACGCCAACGGACCGGGAGTAGGTACACTTTTGGGGCGATTTTGTCATGGCGACGCCTCACTACGCAAAAAGCTTCAGAATACCATTGCTACCCTGGAACCCGACTCGGAAGATGTCATTTATGCTGAAATAGATCATTTACCTGGTCAACGGGTAGGCAACGTCATCCTGCGCCCCAAACTTCGCGATTATACCATCCACCTGGGCGGTGCTCAAACCAACGATCCTTATCAGATTCCGGTGGCGGACCTGTGGCTACAGATAACCAAAGACAATCAGTTCGTGTTGTTCTCTCCAAAGTTGGGCAAAACAGTCATTCCACGAATGAGTAGTGCCCACAATTTTTCTCACAATGCCCATCCTCTCTACAAGTTTTTGTGTGACTTGCAATACCAGCAAACTTACCAGCACATTCCGCCATTTTTCAAAAGTAGTCATTGGCAAACCGCTCCATATCTCCCCCGATTGGTATACGACAACCTCATTTTGTCGCCCCAAACCTGGGTCTTGAACAAAGATGAACTAGAGACATTGGGTTTCAAAAAAAACCAGGATGAACTGCAAACGCATTGGGAGGCCAAACTTCAAGCACTACAAACCAAACGAAGGCTTCCTGACGAGGTGTTATTGGCAGAAGGTGATAATAAACTCTATCTGAATCTAAAAAATCCACTTTGCCTGGATGTATTCTTGCGAAAAATCTTTAAAAACATCAAAGTAACCTTAGAAGAGGTCATCGAGCACCCCTTTCCAAGTCAGGCTTATAATAACGAAATGATTTTCCCTATCATTAATACCCAGGCAAATGCCCATAATGAACCAGTCGCAAACGCCGTAACACCATTGGCAATGAATCTTAAAATTCCAAAAAACTTTGCTTTTGGCAGTGAATGGGTGTATTACAAAATATACTTGGGCAATCTGGGAGCAGATCGCCTCATTGTGCAACATTTGTACCCCCTCAGTCAAGAGCTCAAAAGCCAGGGGCTTGTTCAGGACTGGTTTTTTATTCGTTATACCGACAGCGAGTTTGGAGCTCATTTGCGTTGGCGTTTCAAGCTCACTGAACTCCGTCATTTTGGACAAGTGGTACAGCTATTTAGCCAAACTTTGCTCCAACTTCAAAGCCAACAACTTACTATTCACACCCAACCCGACACTTACCAACGAGAAATCAACCGTTACCTGCCCTACAATATGGCCACCAGCGAGGCCTTGTTTGGGTTGGATAGCTGGTGGGTATGTCATGCCTTGTATCTATTGGCCATCGATACAACATCTACCTTGCCTCTGGGAGATCTTCAACTTAGGTTGGCTCTACAGCGGATACAATCGCTTTTCCAAGGGTTTGAGCTTGCGCCCCAAACCATTCAAAAAATTGTACGAAATGGAAGTACCAATTTTAGCAAAGAATTTGGCTTTGATAAACACTCCAAGAGCAAATTACTCAAAAAATCGCTCCAAAACGACTACCTAAAACAGTTGATTGAACCCGCTTTGCACCAAGAAATGATTCCAGGAATCCACCCTGAATTTAAGGAACTCATGCATCAATTTACTCAAGCCCAACAACCCATTTTAGCCCAGGTAAAAGAGAATTTACTTCAAAATAGAGGAGGTGAACCCCAGGTAATTTCTTTGGTAAGTAGTTACATTCACATGTTTGTCAATCGTTTTTTTTCTACTACCCAGCGTTTTCAGGAAATGTGGCTTTATCGAGCCCTTGAAATGGCTCTAGAAAACCCAAAATGATGAGATGATACCCGAATCGCTTGTCTTGCGGTTTGATTCATTTCTATAAAAAAGAGGTGTTTTGGTATAAATCCCTCTTCAAAGGCGGATTTTGCTCATTATATTCGTGGCAAATTTTTATACAAGTGATATTTTACTTCAAACCATTACGATTGATTACTATGACCCTAAAACGCCTCGTGTACCTCACTGCCCTTACTTTTATTTGGGCGATCAATGTTCAGGCTCAGTATGTACCTAAAAAACAAAGAAAAAATAAAAAGCAGCAAGAGAAGGCAGATCAGTCCTCAATTTCCCCTTCCCAAGCAAGTATTGTACAGAATCCCCTCAATCAATTTTACACCATTAAACTCCAAAAACAACGACAATTAACCATTGTCAAACCAATCGTATTTTGTGATACCCTCATTATGGGAGACGAGTCGGTGCTCAAGGTATCACCCAAACTTACTTCTTTTACCTTGTATGCCCGTTATGTAGACATCGGTCACAACTGCCTCATTACCAGCAAAGGAAAAGACGGTAAGCGTCAACGACGCACTCGCGACTCAGGCGGCGAATGGGGAGATGATGGGGTTCCTATCAATTTGTATTTGAACTTTCAGACCTTGGATCACCTCACCGTCAATGCCAGTGGAGGCAACGGAGGCCCTGGACAAGTTCAGGGAGTAGGTGGTTCAGGAAGCAATATCAAGTTGTATTATTATGCACCATTTGCGGTGAGTTTCAGAAAACCCAAAAGAAGAAAACGCAGAAAAAGGAGCAATAAAAAACAACAAGCCAGTGTGTTTTTCAAAAACAAAAAAGGGAAACCCGAGCTCAAACCCAACCGTCCCACCCCAGGATCTCCTATGACTCGCAGGTCAAATTATCCTGGTGCTAGAGGAAGAGTACTCAGGGTATATAATCCGAGTAGTGGAAAATATACGACCTTGGTAGACCCTGGGGGCGATCGCCCGGAAAGACACTGGAAACACAATCGCAAACGAGTAGCTAAAGAAAATGAATTGGCCAAGGCAAAACAAACTGATGGAAAGGTGGTTTTTAGGAGGGTGTCTAAACCCATTGTACCTTCAGAAGTAAAAATTCAATAAAATGCGGTATTGCTAAGGGTAATTAGCTTGTTTTGTGATCATATTTGTAACTCAATGTCGTTTAGTTAGTGGAAAAATATTGATTAACGATTGAGGAAGTGGGCTGACGCTCCCAAATCAATCATTCTAGGGACTATTTCCTTCGTTATTCGGAGTTCATTGATCGATATTCGAAATTTGTTTTTCAGGAATCATTCTTAACTTCATGACATTGACTTGTAACCCCAATACAATGAATATGAAGCAATTTTTATTATCTATCATTACCCTCCACCTCTGGATGATGGGCAGCCAGGCACAATATGTGCCACCTGCCCAAAGAAAAAACAATGTCCCTCAGGGCTCTAGCGCCAAAAAAACGCAAAAACTATTCAGTAAATTCCACACCATCAAACTCCGAAAACGGCGGCAGTTGACCATCATCAAACCAGTAGTGTATTGTGACACCCTCATCCTCGAAGATCAATCGGTCATTAAAATATCGCCTGGTTTACCTTCTTTTACCCTATATGCTCAATACGTTAAAATAGGCCAAAACTGCCTGATTACGAGCAAGGGGGTAGATGGAAAAGATGGTACCCATACCCACATCCATGGCAAATGGGGTAAAAACGCAGTTCCGTTGAACCTATATCTTAATATTTACGAATTGGGTAACTTGTCTATTGATACTCGAGGCGGAAATGGAGGACAAGGGTTTGTTCCAGGTATTTATGGATCAGGCGGAAACGTTCGTTTAATCTACTATGCAACTAATTCGGTTACTTTTCGTGAATCACGTAAAATAAGAAAAAATCGAGGAGTCATTTACATTCAAAATAGCCACGGCACGATGAACTATGGACGCTTGAACGAATTGATAGCTAATAACCCTAGTGCCCGCAACAAAGTCTATGATCCTCAAACCAAGCAAGTCAAAAACCAAATGCAAAGCAGTACCATCATAGGGCACCGTTTTAATCGCGACAAACGCAACCCTCAATTGCTGGCTACTCAGGCCGAAACCGAAAGGCAAAGACGCAAAGATGGAAAATTTGAGTTCAAGCGAAAACCGACTGTCATTCTACCCTCGGATGTAGCGTTGAAATAGTCTGATAAATTGAACCGCGCATTTTTTAAGCCAAACCTTCGAAACCATACATAACTTTTTAGGTATATCCTGGAAAAAAATCGGCATA
>CALDJV010000577.1 GCA_937899305.1 uncultured Cytophagaceae bacterium | reverse complement strand
CCACAAATTACATCAAATTAACTCACAATAAACTTAGTCCCCAGTGTACTAGTAGGGTGATTTCATTCTATTTACATTCAACATCATAATGAAAAAAATATTTACCACTTTATATATCATATGCTTGACCGCCCTCTCGGGAACTGCATTTAGTCAAGTAAGTTTAGAAGTCAGCGTGTTTGACTTGTCCAACTTAAAACCCATTCCTAATTTGACAGTATACCTCGAAAATAAGGAGATTGGTTACACCGCTCAAAAAAACACCACTGACCAAGGCAAGGTCCAATTCAATGGTTTGTCTACCTCGGGTACCTACAAAGTATATGTCAAAGAGGGAGAAAAATACTTTGACGCCAAAGTAGATGGGCTCGAGTTGCGTTCTAACCAAAAGCCCAGTGTGCAACTGATGGTACCTGCCAAGCGTTCGCAAGAGCTCAAGGAGGTCACCGTTTATTCTTCTACTTCTAAAATCAACACCATCAATGCCGAAGTAGCTTCTGACCTTCAGCTCAAGGAGATTCAGCAATTGCCCATTGAGGGCCGCGACATTACCCGCGCCCTGTTTCGTTTGCCCAACATTACTCAAGCCACTGGGTTTTATCCTGAAGCACCCAATATCAGTATCAATGGGGCCAACAGCTTGTTTACCAACTACATGATAGACGGTATGGACAATAATGAGCGGTTTTTGGGCGGACAAAAATTTGCCATTCCAGTAGGGTTTGCCAAAAACATCACGGTACTTACCAACAACTATTCTACTGAATTTGGCCTTACCGGCAATGGTATTGTAAACATTACTACGCGTTCGGGAAGCAATGATTTGAGCGGAGAGGTATTCTTTTTGACTCGTCCTGGACCAGCCATCGATGCTCCGTCTGACTTTGCCCAACGCGACTTGAGCGGCAATGCGGTAAGGGATGGATTTCAGCGTTTTCAGGGTGGTTTTGGCATTGGAGGAGCCATTGTCAAAAACAAGACTTTCTTCTACGTCAACGCTGAGCAAACCATTGATACCAAGGATAATCTATTGAATTCCCCTGATTTGGGCGTGAATGAGACCGTGAGAGGGCAAAATCGTTTCACTTACCTTTCGGGAAAGATTGATCACTTTTGGAACAATCGCTGGTCTACCACGCTGAGAGTCAACGGGGGCATTGTGGCCATTGAACGACAAGGAGGTGGTTTGGAAGGCGGCACTCAATTTCCATCAGCGGCCAATTTACAAGACCGAAACTCTTTTTTGGCTGCATTGAAAAACTTGTATACTACTGAACGTCTTACGCTGGAAACCAATGTACAGTTCTCGAGATTCCGCTGGAACTATGGACGACCTAAAAATGGCGCCAGCCCCCAAGTAACAGTTTTAAACCCCAACAACTTGACAGTAGCGGTGCTAGGGCACCCCGGATTTATTTTTGATTCTCGAGAGAATACCTGGCAAGTACAACAAAAACTGGTGTACAACTTAGGCAGCAAGCATACCATCAAAGCGGGTCTGGAGTTGATTAGTGCAGATCACAACTTATTTGGCGGAGGAAATATCAATGGAAACTATACCGTACTTACTACCCAAGCGGAGTTAGACGCGATCAGAGCGTTGAATCGTGGGGCCAATTTAAGCATCAATGACATTCCTAGTACAGTACAAGTGTTGAACGCCAGCGTAGAGTTGCGTCCCAATGCTTTTGGTCGCCGCCAAAATGTGTACAGCGCCTATGTAGAGGATGCTTTTTCGGTCAACAATCGTTTGAATTTGACGTTTGGCTTGCGCTATGACTTTGATGACCTCACCCAAACCGGAGCAAGTAGTGGCGACTTTGACAACATTGCGCCTCGAGTAAGCTTTAATTACAAAATCAATGTGGCCAGTTCTATCCGAGGAGGATATGGTATTTTTTACGAAAAAATCTTGTACGCAGTATACAGCGATGCCTTGCAACAAAACACTACTTCTTCGGACTACCTCACTCAACTGCAAGCTTTGCAAGCACAAGGGATCATCGACGCAGGGGTAAACCTCAACGATTTGGTGTTTGACGGAAATCTGAGTGCCACCGTGGCCAATACAGGGTACCTCCAGGCGCCTGCTCCCGGTGCGCTCCAAAACGAGCGGGCCAATGTATTTGCCAATGAGCGACGAATTATCAATCCTAATGGCTGGCAAAATCCTTTTACCCATCAAATCTCACTGGGGTATCAATACCAGTTTGACAAGGATTTCCTATTTTATGTAGATGTGGTACACAACCAGTCTTACAACTTATTCCGTTTGCGTAATCTCAATGCGGCGGCTCCATTTAGCTCTAGCGATGTCCAGCCTGTGCGTACGGGAACCGAAGCCGATGCCACTCGCCCTGTTCCTATCATTACTGATAATACTGGTTCGTATGCCATCATCAATGGCCAAAGAGTAGAAGGAGTAGCACGTAACATTGTGGTATCGGAAACTGAAGGCAGATCAAGGTATTGGGGGGCAAGTTTTAACCTACAAAAGGCGCGAAGAAAGAGCAAGGTAAGTTACCGTTTTACTTACACATTGTCTTTTCTGGAAAACAATACCGAGGATATTAACTTTCGGGCAATGGATGCCAACAATTTTGAAGCCGAATGGGGTCCTGCTTTGAACGATCGTCGTCATGTGATCAATGGGATGATCAACTTTTTCCCGGTAAAAAACTTGACCATTTCGACGGCAATATTGTTGCAAAGCGGGCAGCCTATTAACCGCATTCCTGATGCGGCCATTTTTGGAACCACCGACTTGAACGGGGATGGGCGTTCGTTTGGAGATGCTTATGTAGGAAACAGTGATCGTTCGCCGGGTGAAACTCGTAATAACGACCGTTTGCCTTGGTCTAACACTTTTGATTTAAGCCTGCGTTATCAACTTCCTTTAGGAAAAAGTACAACTTCAAGATTGGAGTTTAGTGCGGATGTTTTTAACCTGTTCAACGCTAAAAACTTGAGTGGATTTTCGAACAATGCTACTCAAAGTAATCAAATTCAGGTAGGCCCTCGTTCATCGGGTACTTTGGTAATCCGAAATGCTGCCCCTCCCCGACAATTCCAGTTTGGAGCAAGGTATATTTTTTAGTTAACAGTTGGTAGTTTTCTTTAGTCCACGATCGATTAATTGAACGAAAAGTGATAAACGTAAAATGAAAAATGATACGTCGCTTCGCGCA
>CALDJV010000576.1 GCA_937899305.1 uncultured Cytophagaceae bacterium | reverse complement strand
CGATCGCCCAGGGCCAAGGCAAAAAACAAAGCCTCCAGACTAAACCCCAAATATTGAATATTATAAGTAAAGCGGTTGTAGGGCAACACTGCATTTAGTGTAAGCACAAATAAGATAGAGCCTACAATCACAAAACTCCAGGCAGTAGTATAGAAACGGGCGTTACGATGCCCTTTAGTAATGAGCCATATACCAATGGATAGCAAACTCAAATAGTAAGTAGTCAACACCAATTGGTAAAGGGTGGCCATTTGCGCTATCGAAAGGAGCCCAGTAAGATTGAGGAAAGGGAACAGGAGGGACAATAAACCAGTACAAAACCAAATCCAACGATAAAAACGAGGGCTCACCTTTTTGAGATGAAGGTACATAGAAGCAAACAGGGTGATAAAGAAATACCCAATGCCGTTCCAGGCGTAAAAGTAGTTCCATACCCAAGATTGATACACCAACGCATAACCACTGGTAAAGGTAGCTACAAATACTACCCAGGTAAGGTATACAATGTAAATGAGGTAGATGGAGTCACGGGCTGAATAATAGATAAACAAGTTGTACAGCAGCAGGGCTAGTATTACTCCAATAAAAAGGGTAACAATGTAGTCATTGACTTGTAAGTAACGATCCAGTGCACGGAAAGTACCTATTTGAAAGGCGTGATTTTTAGGTGCGAGACCAGATACTTTAAGATAAATCACCTGAGTATTGGTTTCAAAGCTTTTGGCAATGAGAGCACAATGAAAATTAGAGTTCAGGTCATTGTTGTAGGTAGGATATAGTGAGCCATACTGCTTGACTTGCTTGTATTGCTGGTGGGCATCTGGTTTATACAAATCGGCCCACCAAGTACTAAATGATTCTCCAATGGCCAAGAAAATATCCTGCTGACTTTGATTTTGTACCACAAATTTAAACCATACTGCACTACTGCTAGGGGGATGGTTGAACACATTTTTGGTATGGTTACGAAATTGTTTCTGAATGGCAGGTGTGATAATATCCTGGATGGTGAGTCGATTGTCTTTGTCCTCGAAAAACTGCACTTTTTTGCCAATTTTAAGCAAAGGCGCTTCAGGAGTCACAATGATTTTGGTCTGGGCCAGTCCCTCGTTGGCTATTCCAATGAGTATACTTGCCAAAAATATAAATTTATAAACGCTTACTTTCATTTAAATCTTTCATCAAGCTTCGTGGGAAGTGGTTGGCCCTTTTAGGAGTGGGCAATACACATACAAGTCAACAGGATCAGCTTATTTTGTACTTACATTGTATGATCAAACTTTCATAGGAATGGTGAAGGAGTTATGGAAAACCCAAACCTCTTTTTTATTGATTGTGAAGGTGTTTGAATGCAACAAAGCTTCAAATATACAGTAGTTTTCTGAAAATTGGTATAAGAATATTGTTAAAAGAAGCCTAAGGAGGGGGATGTACCAGTTCATCCAAAACTTTTATTCCGCTACTGAGATATCTTAAGGAGAAACTACTATTTTTACAAAGCGAGTAGAAGCACTACAACCAAGTTTTATATGGACAAAGATTTTATAGAGAATATCAAGGGGCATCTCGAGAGCGGAGAGCGGTTTAACAATGAATTGGCGTTTCAGATTTTATCGGGCATGGATCCTTTTCCGGAAGAATTGAAAACCTACCTCACTGGCACCAGCGATAAGTTGTTACTGTGTTTGGAGCACGGCTTTTTAGATGTATTGCAAGACCTAGAGGAGTTGACCTTGGCTGGACAAGATTTCAGTGAAGAACTCCATGTATTACAGAATATCGAACACTTATATGGTCTTGAGAAACTAGACCTCAGCGCCAACTTTTTGACTTCTTTGCCCTTTCGTTTGAGCAATTTACATCATCTTAAAAACTTGGACTTGTCTCAAAATCGGTTTGGTAACTTACCTGATTCTATAGAGAGTTTACGCAACCTAGAGTTTTTGAATATTGGCAAGAATGGCTTTCATCATTTTCCCGATTATTTTGAGCTGCTTACCCAATTGAAAGGCTTGGCCATCAATGACAACTTTTTGAAAGAAATACCAGCGGAGATTAGTCAACTGACTGCCTTGGAAGAACTCAATGTAAGCACCAATCAGATTGGCTTTTTGCCTCCTGAAATAGGTACGCTGTCGGCTTTGAAAAAACTGAGACTAAACCAAAATAGCCTGAAGACGCTACCCGAAACATTTGCTCAGCTTCAAAACCTAGAGGAGTTGCGTTTAGAGCGAAATCAATTTGTTGAGTTTCCTGAGGAATTGTTGAAGTTACCCCAGTTGAAAAAACTCTATATTTTTGATAATGAGATTGCTACCTTGCCGGAAGCCATTACTGAGGCCACTGAGCTGGAGCATTTGCAAATGGCAGGCAACAAGCTGACTACTTTGCCCAAAAATATTGGACAAATGGCCCACTTAAAGATTATGTATCTGGAGTATAACGAGCTGCCGGAGTTGCCGATTGCAGTCACTCAACTTGAGCAGTTGGAATACTTGTCGTTAGAGCACAATAAAATTACCAGTATCCCTAAGGAGATCGAAAAACTACAAAAACTAGAATATTTACATTTGCATCATAATGATCTCGTGGACCTTCCCAAGGAAATTGCTCAACTGCCCAACTTGAAAGAACTTGATTTGCGTGAAAATACAAAACTAAACTTGGTTGATATTTTCAAAAGCCTGGATCATGTAGAAAAAGTACACGTGCAGCCCAATCAATTCCGCAGTGTTCCTTCCAATCCCGACGATTGGCGTTACTTGCCCTTTTTGACTTTAGACCAACAAAAACTGACCGAGTTGCCCGAAGCGGTGGCGCAAATGTTTGCTTTGGTAGAGTTGAGTGCGCAAGAGAATGAATTGACCGAATTACCTGATTTTATTGAGAAGTTAGAGGCATTGGAAAAGTTGGACATTCAAAAAAATAAATTGGATAGTTTGCCTGCGCAAGTGGAAGGTTTGAAAAAAGTAACTTGGTTGCGGGCCGCCAATAACCAACTCACTGCCTTGCCCGATGAGCTGACCAAACTAGAGGAGTTGCGGGAAGTATACCTGGAAAACAACCAGTTGACCAGCTTGCCCAACGAGATAGGTAAGTTACAAAAGTTAGCGGTGCTCAATCTGGCCAATAACCAATTGACCAGCCTACCCGATTCCTTGGGCGAACTGCCTTTTATTCAGTATTTATACCTGAACGACAACCAATTGACCGATTTGCCCGAGGGCATCGAGAAATGGGCATTTTTACAAGAGCTCAATCTAAAGGGAAACCAAATTTCGGAAGCCACCCAGCAGAAAATCAAAGAAAAGTTACCGCGAGCACGGATTGCGTTTTAGAATGGGAAGGAACTCGTTTTTAAGGGCTGTATGCTTTCTCATAAAGTATACAGCTTTTTTGTTCTTTTCATTTTTCTCCTCACTTCTGACTACCCCTCAATATCCCCAAAATTGACCACAAAATTATGACTCCACGTCATTAGCTTTGTAAAAAATCATTCGTGATTGTTGTCACACAAATTCCTAAATCAAATGATACAGTTAGACCTTAAAGTTAGATAATCCAAGCCTTGGTATAAATTTTTGCTCAAGTTATGAGCAGGTGTTTTAGGATAATTTGCTGGTTTATAAGGGTTTATGTTGATCATTTTTTAGGTATTCTGGTCAGTAAATTTACGCTGTGTTTTTTATTTTTGATTACACAATCTTTTGAAAAACTATGACAGACACACTCCTGAAAAAAGCTTTGGCAAAATACGTACTTCACCGGGTAAGGCAAAATATGCAGCACGAGCGTTTCCCTGAGCATTATAATAACTTGTACAACCCAATACCAGAATGGAAACACAAGGATTATGAAAATTTAGCTGGGATACTCAACGCAAGTACCCCCACCATCAAGCGACTTTTCAATCGCCCTGGATATACCAATCATCAGCAATTCAACAATGCAAACAAGCAGTTATTTATTGTCTTTTTGGGACTGAACACTTGGGAAGAAGTAGAGAAAGAAGCGCTCATGTTTGCTTTGAAGAGAGGGTTGATGTCGGAATAGATTAAATCTTGAATATGGTTTAAAAATAGACAGCATTTAAAATGATGAACAAGCACTTGTGGTGGGTTATGGTATTAGCAATATTTTTGAAATCCTGTGGGTCAGGTATTCAAGAAAGTAACTGCGAAAATTTGCAGGAATATACTCAAAAATTCTTACCAGAACTTCGACAAAAAAAGCAAAATACTTCGCAGAAGATTCGAGTGTATCTCGATTATTCTATGAGCATGCGCGAATTGTTGAATGGAGCCATCAATCACATAGAAAATCTAAACGCAATCATAGAAGGACGAGACGCCCACTTTTATAGAATGGGCGCTTCAAATCCTACTGAAATTTCAATGGTAAATGTGCGAAATGAAATTCGCAATCTTGATAATTACAACGAAACAAGAACTTTGTTGGACAAATCACTGGAAAGTATCGTCAATGAACCCAATCAGCAATCGGTATTTATAAGTGATTTTGAAATGGACCAGGGATACGGGCGACAAGTAACCATCAACGGAGAAAAAAAGGAGACTTCTTTGGTATTAGACGCTTGGGCAAAAGTAAGTTTTAAGAAATGGCTAGTGGCGGGTAATCAACTCGATTTTTTTGTGAACACTTTCAATGACCGAAAGCTTTTTATTGTGTTTTTTACACCTCAAGCCCTGATTCACGATCAAAATGCCCTCCTTCATCGCTTTACCTCTTTGGATAAAACCAAGGCGCTCCAACACTTGACCTTTTCCTTGACCCATTTTTCGGTGGCTACTCGCTATAGCAGTTCGCAGGGGTTTCCAGAAGCTCATCTTTATTATGACGAGGAGCAATATTGTAAGCAAGATCTATATGAATACTATCCATTGGTGAGGTCACCATTCATCGATTATATTGGGTCTGACCAAGTTGCGAAAGAGGAAAAAATATTTCTCCGAAAACTATTTCTAAACCAAGCTAGCGCAAACCAGCTAGAAGCCCAGTTGAGCCTGGCATGCTATGATATCACCAAAAACTTGACTGGTTGGCTCGCTTTTAAATCTCAGGTAGAGGTAGACAGTACCAGCGATGCAACCTTTGCCCCTCAGAAAGATAAACTTCTCCATGATTATTTTCAATTAAAAAAATTACCC
>CALDJV010000575.1 GCA_937899305.1 uncultured Cytophagaceae bacterium | reverse complement strand
AAATAAACATCGTGCCCTAGAGCAATATCTCGATGATACAAACGAATGCCACCTCTAGCCAGAATAGCCAAATCAAGTTTTTGGTTGCGTAGTTTATGGTATTTTCTTGGGAGACGTTTCATAAAGCTAAAAAATAGTTTGACCTGTAAGAATGTAAACCATTTACAAGATTCGCTTTGTAGTATGCAATCTTTTTGCGTAGTAAAATATTTTCTTCCTATCTTCTTTTACCAGAGTACAAGTTGGCAACCATCGTTCATGTATATCCATTATGATTACTTGGATCGCCTGGACGCTTGATTTGGGTTTTGGCTAAAATAATTTGCCCAATATTTTATCCCCAATCTCCATATCCAGCTTCTGGGCTGTGTTGAGTACTGAGATAAAACCTATTTTACATTGATTGTCAGTTGGATTTTGTCGCCCTTTCCAATAACTCCCTACTTTTCCTTCGACTGGGTCAGCATTTGGGTAAAGCAACATGCTACGCTTGGCCCCCCAATATAGGTTATAGGCATACATCTGCCTCAGGTCTTCATCACTAGGTTTCGGATTGGTGGCATTGAGCACCTTCCACTTGGTATCAATAATGTACGTTTCCTGTCCAGATGCGGTTGTATGGGTAATTACCAAGTCAGGCTTGATTTTTCTTCGTTCCCAAAACTTTTGCTGGTTTTGAAACTTGACTGTGACATCTTCTCGAGTAGTACGCAGCAACATTCGGTAAATATATTCTTCCCAAAGCTTATTCATGTCAAACAAGAGGGTCAGCATGTTTTCTTGGCCTGACCTGATATCGGGTGAATAATTCAATATAAGCATTCGGGCAATTTGCAACGCTTTGGCATACGCTATGGTTTTGCGGTTTTCATTCAGCTGGTCAAAATGGTGTTGTTGGATGGGAATTTCTTTGATGTCGGGAAAATGGGTCCGAAGCCGAGCTATTTTATCTTTGAACTGAATGTTGAAGGTGAGACCTTCCAGGATAGAGAGTCCCTTAAGTAAAATCTGATTGACCAAATGTTCCTGATCGTATACTTGATGGATGGTATAAAACCGCTCTTGGTGAATGAGGTTTTGCTGGATGTTTTTGTTAAAATCCAACCTGCCCTTAAGAATTGCCACATTACCCGATTTTCGGCGATATTGTTTTGTCAAGCCCCTCCTAAGCAAGCGATTTAATTCATCCAAATACATTTCAAAGTACAACTCTAGTAGCGAGTAAAACTTTTGTTTGAGGTGAGCTTCTGATACCGAATGTACATTGATACGTTGGCAAATTTTAAGCATTTGAAGCAAAGCGCTATGCCAGGTCTCAAAATCTCCGGTATCAATGCGCTTGTCCGCTTTGGGCAATATTTCTATGGTGAGCCCTCCTATTTGAATCACCCCTACATAACTTGTAAACCTGACTCCATCTCGTATTCCGGTGAAGTATAGGTTTTTGCGACGATCGTTAAATGCATACAATTGATCTAGTTCACTTCGCGACAAATACCTGCCCCGCTTGTCAGGATGAAGGGTGAGTTTTTCGAACTCAAAAACTTGGATAACTCTAGGCATTGTGTTTTACTTTTTAGAGACGCGAAAATAAATATTACATTCACCAACTTCCTATTACCTACACTACAAAAGTGCCAACCTGAAGTAATCTTTTGGGGAGGCAGTTTGAGGCATCATCTTCTGGAAATACAAACCCACTGCCAGCAGTTTCGATTTTCGCAAACTCACCCGCTTGGAACACATTCATATTGAAGCATAAATGGCCTCAAAATCCCATTCATCAGATGGGGTTACTTTGTAAACTGCCCGTTCTAGCAAATCGGCCGCTAAAGAATCATCATAATCGTGGTCTTTGGCAAAAGTCACCGTTGCGTTGTCACCTTCCTTCCTAATAAAACTCTTGCCCAGCACCAAGCTTATTTTGCCCAAGTCGCCAAAGAAGTACTCTTCCAACAAAGGGATGACTTTGTCTTGAAAAACGGCCTTCAGATCAGCCTTAGTCTGGATACCCATAAAATAAGCGTGGCCGATTTTATGGTCTTTGTCTATCAGCTTTTCGATGCGGGCATTGATGGTTTCCAGCATTTGGCTCAGATTGATGCCTTCCATATCATTAGAAATAAGCGCAGGTATGGGTGGCATTTCCTGGAACGAAAACCGCCTTCTTAGTGCCGTATCGAGGGCCTCTATGCTGCGGTCGGCCGTATTCATGGTGCCTATGATGTACACATTGGAAGGTACCGAAAACACTTGTTTCGAGTAGGGCAAAATCACACTCAATGCTTCATTTCCTCCCGCCCGTTTGTCTTTTTCTATCAAAGTAATCAACTCGCCAAATATGGAAGATACATTGCCTCGGTTGATTTCATCAATGATGAGGACGTAGTTTTTACCCTCATTTTCCTGAGCAGTTTCTTTATACTCCGCGTTTTCTAATATCTTCTCGATAATTAATTTTTCATAAGAGCGATACCTAGGCGCTTTATCATTAAAAAACACCTGTGACAATTCTTTAGCCGACATAGCCATAGGGGTTTGTTTTGCCCCCGCTTTTACTACGATTGAGTTATTTAAGTTTTTGTATAATTTAAAGGGCGCTTTTTGACTTGACGAGGTATACATCACAACTGGCGAATCTTTTGCTGTTTTCGGAGGCAACGGTTCGGCAAATGCCGCGTAGTATTCTTTAAATATTTCGGGAGTGAGTTTAGTTTCTTCATCCTCTACCTGAAGCGTCACTTTTTTGGTTCGCTGAGCATCTTTACAAATGCGTTTAAAAATGCCGTCTTCAATCACATATTTCAAGTAAGTATCCTCTTCTTCGGGTTCTACTGGTTTAATCCCTTCGATAAAATCTTCATAACTAAAAGACTGATGAAAAGTGGTAAAACCTATTTGTCCTTCGCCTTCGTTGTCTTGGTTGAACAATAGTGCTTGAAACCGCTCTTTGAGCTTGTGTCGGTCGTTTTGATGCTCAGCATAAAATACTGGGTCTACAATTTTGAGAGCTTCGTTGATGGTATGATAAGTTTTGCCCGTACCCGGAGGGCCGTAAAATATTTGGTTGAGGGGTGAATTGGTATTTTTCATGGATTTATAAATGTTCTTTCTTAGACTAAGCGTATTTTGTAATTTTTTCTCAAATTTGTCATCCGGTATCAATAGTTCATTTTCCAGATTCCTATCCTTGATGATGGCATTGATTTGGGGAAGATGGGTAGACAAAAAAGTCTCCAGATTGCTAAAAACATTGGTAGAGGGATAAAATCTACGATACCGGGTGGGTCCATTTTTTACAAAGTCCAGTTCTTCTACAATTTGCCGATAACAAGCCTGTATTGATTCACGCTCTCCTTCTTTAAATATGATTTCAATCCAAAAATGGGGGTTCTGGTCTTTGTCCAGACCCAGCACAAAGCCCAGGCTCTTGGTCATGTTAAAGCCTCCACTACCTTTGACTACTCCAATAAAGAGATAATCTTCATTGCCTTGAAACCAATAGCCATTGTCTAATTTCTCTCCTTTTTGTTGTCGAAGCCAAAACTTGAGGCTGGGGTCGGAGGCTCGTTTTTGCAGGAGGTAATCCAGTATTTCGTCACTCCACTGGGGGATGGTTTTGGGTTGGTTCATTGGTGATAGTTGGTTTTTAGAGGTTTGAAGTTAGTAGTTAAAAAGATTATGAAATACACGCCACCATAATACTCATTTAGCATAAATTTCCACACAGGACATCAACCTGGTTGGCAATGAGTTACCCAAAAATAGCTTCTTTGGCAAAACTTTTTTTGGTGTACCGTTGTCTGTTTTAGATATCAGTTAATGCACTTTATTCTAACAAATTTCCACTACTCAACCTTTGGTACAATTCGGTGGGATTATACAGCAAGTTATTATTTTTTTCTAAAGCGATCAGTTGATCGGTAGTCAATACTCCAGAAAGTACTTGTGGTTCTCCATTGGTAGTAACCTTTACTACCACTAGCGATCCAAACCTAGAAGCAGCATTAGGTATTTCTTTGACTGAGGTTAAAAACTTAGCAGCAGCATCCGCATTTTTATTGTTAACTTCGGCTTGTTTTAGCTCTAAGTGGGCTAGCTCGATCGCTTTTTTACCTTTGCCAAAAAGCTCATCAGTTTCTTTGCTTCTAAACACTCGCTGCACAAACTCAATACCTCGACGTATCCAGGAACCTTGAACAAACTCTCCTTCATTGGTAAATTCTAATCCTAGCCAAGTAGCAAAATGCTTGTATTGATAAAATACTTCTTCAGCTTTGAAATAGTCATTGGTTCCTATAAATAAATGCCCTTGATGGGCAATGATCATCTCTTTTTCTACCTTTTGGTGTTTTTTAAAGTTTTCGGCTTGCTCAAATATATCCTGGTATACTTCGTCCCTTTCTACTGGGGGGTAACCATGTTTATCCAATAATAAAATGAGTTCTACCTTTAAGGTTGCTTTTATATCATCTCTTTTGTTCCAATCTGGAAACCGGGTTTGTTCATCTACCAAGTCTTTTACTGCTCTAGATAGTCCTATCAATTTACCTTCGGAATAAGTAAAATCATATTTGACACACAAAGCCAACAAAATATCATAGAAAGCTTTTTCTTCAAAATCAATCCCTAGCGCATCACCTGCGCCATATTCTTGTTTTACCTCTAAAATCAATTCCGTGATTTGGTCAGCAAAGTCTTCATATACTTCACTCTTGAGCACGTCGTCTTCTTTGCGCTCGTTGTATCTTTGTACCAACGTCTGCATTTTTTGGGTAAAATCAACCCCTCTCACTTTGTTTACCTTTCTTACCTCTCCTATAGCCTTGGCTAACAATTGCTGAAGGAGTTTAATTCTGGTATTAGGAAGTTTGACCTTATTGATCTTTTCCAAGTAATCTTTATCAAAAATATCAAACTGGGGGTCATCTCCCATTTTCAGGATTTCTTCTACCCCATCACTCGCCAAAGCTTCCTGAATCATTTCCCGTACTCGAGCATTCATTTGTGCGGTATCAGGCGTATCCCCTTTAGTAAGTTTCCGTACAATGGATCTGACTGCTAAATAAAAATGAATATGGTCTTTTTCACGTTGGCTCAATTGCTCACTACCTATTGAAAACTTGGTAAAAGTATTATTGATCTAATTGTTTCTTAAATAATTCAA
>CALDJV010000574.1 GCA_937899305.1 uncultured Cytophagaceae bacterium | reverse complement strand
GTTATTAGAATTCTTGGGAAGACTTGACAAATAATGTACCGCTCACTAATGATATCTATTACTTTTCATGGGAAATATCTTGGAAACCAAAGCCTTTCCAGAAGAAAGCCTTGATGAATGTTAGTATTAAAATGCTACACCTGCTTACGACTCGTTAAATTAGCTATTATTTGGCTGAATTCAAATAAAAAAACTGGGCTTACTTGAAAGAAATACCGCAGACTTGAGTCTTGTCAAAATTTTTTTTACTGCAAAAATTGAGCAGACTTTATCACCTGAAATGGTGTAGAGAAAGCCATTTATTTGTGATTTTTCTCAGGTTAAATATGATTTTGCATTTTTTTTGCTGTGTTTTAATTCAAAATTCAGGTCAACTAGAAAATACATCATGCACTCCACCCAACAACTAAACGAAAACGATCAGGATAACAGTCAGGTAATCAATCCGAATGTTGGAGGAAATCATCAAATGACTCCTTCCATTCAGGCCAAGCAACATCCTGTACAAAGGCAACGAAAATCACCCATTCAGACGAAGCAATCGCCAATACAGCGAAAGCATAAACCGCCTATTCAGGCCAAACAAAGGCCTATTCAAAGACAAACCGAAAGTACCACCAGTCAATCTCAATCCAATGAAGCCCAAGTCAAACACAACGTGAGCGTACTCAAAGGCCAGGATGTAACCCAAGCAAAGGTACATTACAACTCCAGTGAGCCCGCTAAAATCAATGCGGCGGCTTATGCTCAGGGAATGGAGGTACACCTTGCTCCAGGCCAAGAAAAACACCTAGGACACGAACTCACCCATGTGGCCCAACAAATGGGCGGACAAGTCACCGCAAATCGGCAAGCCAACAACGGGCTGGTAAACATCAACGACGATCCCAAACTGGAACAAGAAGCCGACCAAATAGGAGCCAAGGCCAGCCAGGGAACAACCCTCCAGGCAAAAATGCCCCAAAGTACTACTCAAGAACAACCAACTACCCCAGTGGTACAACGATACATGGTATATGGTGAAAAAGACCAACATCACTATGTTTCTAAGGAAGAGTATGACACGATTCATACCCATACTCCAGCTGATGAAAAAGAAGCCTACCCAGATAAATGGGGTTATAAAAGTCAGATGACTAAATTCAACAAGAAATACGATAGACAGAAGGACAAGGGGAACCTCAAAGAAAGAACCAAAAGAAAAAAAGAAGGGTGGCGTCACCCACAACGCAGAAATTTGTTTGTTTCGGACGATGGGCGCATGGCCGTAGAGCAACATGGTACTTTAGAAACAGCAACCGTAAAGGATGAAGCTGGCAAACCAGTAAAAAGTGGAGATGGTTTTCCGGTGACCACTACAGTATATAAAAATAAGTCGACTCAAGCCTGGGCCGATGAAGCGTTGATCAATGAGGCCAATCAAAGATTAGAAGCCAATGAGGCTTACGTAAGACTGAAAGCCGTAGGATCTGACTTGGTGGTAGGTGACATCCCCCGAACTGGAGAAGCCAATCCTAGCAAAGGGCGTTTTAAGAAAGTAGTACCAGTTCGGACTCGTGGAGGAAAAGAAGAAGAGATGACCAAGGACGAACACATGGACAGGGTACCTTATGGTTATTACAACTCTAGTCGGGCAGATGAGCAGTTTCATACGCTCAAAACCCAAGATTGTGGGAATGCTAACCTACTACTGATGGGAGGTATTCAGGAAGATGGTGGTATGGAACCTCGGATTTATGGCAGTCAGGGTGGTTTACCAGAAATGAATGTAGGCAGTGCCCATAAAACAATCAAATCGCGTATTCAGCAGATCATGAAGGCCGAGTTTCCAGGCGAAACGAAATATGATGATGAAGATGCGGCTTTCAAGGCCTACCAAGAAATGGCCAAAAAAGAGAACGCAGAGAATAAGAAGAGAAGAGAAGCGGGAGATACTGAAGAAAGAAGCATCGACTCCGCTTATGGGCTCAACGCCTATGCCCGACCCGATTTAGGGCAGGGAGTAGTGACCGCAGCGGCAAGGTATTCCAGTGAGGGATCGGGGTATAATTTTCACTATGCTACCAATATTATGCAAAGCAACAATAGCGGAGATTACATGGCGTTAGAAGGCATTGCGCCCCCTACCACTGGAGACAAGAGCGCGCTCATTACTACTACTTGGTATTTTACCATGTATGGTACCAGAGCAGATCAATCATTTCATGAACGATTGGAAGATCGTAGCGTAGTACAAAGTCCAAATGTCTCTTCGGTGGTAGACAGAAAAAGATAAACAGAGGATGATGAAACATGTCCACTATTGGGTGGTTGTTGGCCTATTATTATTTTGCCCCATGGAAGAAAACATTGCTCAAACTCGCCTTCCGGTTTGTACCAGTTTGGCCGACATCAAAGCCCACAGTGGCCAAAAGGTGTTGGTTTTTGGTCATAGGGCCAACCACTATGGTTTGCCTCATCAGCCTTATATTCTTTTATTGGAAAAGAATGAGTGGGTTTTTTTAGGGAATGAAAGCTTTTATCAAAGTAAGAAGTACCGGGATGCCTATGTATTGATTGAGGGAGTGGTGATGGCTACCAATCAAGGATTTGAATTGGCCAGTTTTTCTTCTAAAAATTCGTTTCCGCACTTTCAACGTCCTCCCGAAAAGGAACCTGAGAAAGTGATTCGAGCCCACCCAACTTTTACCAAAGTAGAACAAATAAAGGGGGTACCCATTTGTAGAACGGCGGAGGATTTAAAAAAAAACCTAGGTAGTTGGGTATTGCTCCATGGGCTATTTTCAACAAAAGATGCCCAAACATTGTATTTTCAATCTAGTCGTCAAAAAACTGGGTTTCAGTTTAAGCTCGCTTCGAATAATGCTCAATTGACGAATGGGGTTCGTCCGGGGATGGTCATTGCCCGGTTTGATGAAGTGGATGCACCACCGGTGGAAATATTGCATTGGCAGTTGTTACCTTATTGTACTACTGAAGCCGAAGTAGCCAAGCACGCTGGAGAAATCATTGCCGTAGCGGGCCAAATAGTAGGCAAGGGTAAAAAACATCAGCAATATCCCTTTCTTGAGATTGCCCGTAACACTTATATCTATTTTTCTCATTACCCCGAAACCCTCAAACAGGCCCGTCCAGATAAAAATATGCCCTTATTCATCATTGCCAGAGTATTAGATGACGACGTTTTTTTTGATTTCACCCCATCTGTTTTTCTTCCTGGTTATACTCATACCTATTTTCACCATATTTATTGGCATGGTTACTAATGTTGGGTATTGAGTCAATTTACTCCATCAGATCTGATTTTTATACGCCGCTTTTTCCTCAGAATGGCCCTTCGTGCATTACACCTTCCAACATTGTTGTTAACTTGATAAATCAATTATGAGTTTCTGCTAGAACATTATCCTAATCAATTTGTTGGTGTTACCAGAGCATAAAAATCAAGATCATCTCAAAAAACAATTCTATGAAAAAAGAACATTTACCCACCAAGATCTGCGTAGTGTGTGGGCGTCCTTTTACTTGGCGCAAAAAATGGGAAAAAGTATGGGACGAAGTAAAGTATTGCAGTAAACGATGTCGGTCGAATCGTGGAAGTAAATAATCATTTAAAGTTGGTATTGTAAAGTATGAATACAGTTAACATTATTTTTCCTCATCAGCTGTTTGCCAATAGTCCCTTACCCGTTGATCAACATCCCACTTACCTGGTAGAAGAATGGTTGTTTTTTCGGCAATACCCATTCCATCAGCAAAAAATTGGCTTTCACCGAGCCAGCATGCGGTTTTACGCTGATTATTTGCAAAACAAAGGCAGTAAAGTACATTATATTGCGGCTTCGGAGGCGTTGTCTGATATTCGGCAATTGATTGCCCAACTGAGGCAGCAAGGAGTCCAGCAAATTCATTGTATCGATCCCGCCGATAACTGGCTAGA
>CALDJV010000573.1 GCA_937899305.1 uncultured Cytophagaceae bacterium | reverse complement strand
CTGTTTTATTACAGTTCTTTTACAAATGGGAGCGCTTGGCCTTTCCATTCTAGGTACGAATACGAAAGCATTCCAAATAATCTAAGAAGTACATTTTATAGTTTAAACCTTGCTTATGACGATACCTACTTGCCATCTAAGGTAGAAAGACTAGATATTTACGAAGGTAATAATCGCCAGCTTTTCGCTGAACCTTCCCCGTTTGACCCAGATAGTAGTGTAGTAGAAATGCACTCTGTTACTAGAGAAGTATATGATCTTTATCAAGCCATTAAAAAGCAACAAGAAAATGATGGAGGTGCTTTTGATGGTCCACCAGCGGATCTGCCTACCAACCTAAGCAATGGGGCGCTGGGTTTTTTTAGAGCTTCGGCCATTTCACGAAAAACAATCCCATTTACGCGTTAATATTATGGTAAGGGAGCAAAAAAAAGCGGTTCTGAAAGATTTATTCAGGACCGCTTTTTAGTAACGCTTTCAAAATAAGTGTCGATATTTTAGTGAAATTACTCAAAGCTAGACAAGGCGCTTTTTGCGCTCGTAGCAGGGCTACGGGCAATAAAAGGAACGAAGTGTAGCGAAGAGGGATAAAACTAAATCGGGCAGTTATTGCGAACGCGTTACTTAGTGAGTTTACAGCATACTATCTCAATTTCAGCATGACCAAAGTCAATACCGCCAAAAAGATACCGACTACCCAAAAACGGGTCACAATCTTGGCCTCGTGATAGCCCTTCTTCTGAAAATGGTGGTGCAAAGGAGCCATTAAAAATACGCGTTTTCCTTCACCGAATCGTTTACGGGTGTATTTGAAATAACTTACTTGGATGATGACGGATAAGTTTTCGGCCAGAAAAATACCGCATAACAAAGGAATGAGGAGTTCTTTACGTACTGAGAGCGCCAATACGGCAATGATACCTCCCAAAGACAGGCTTCCAGTATCGCCCATAAATACCTGAGCAGGATAAGAGTTGTACCACAAAAAGCCAATACAGGCACCTAATAATGCGGAACAAAAGATTACCAGTTCACCCGAATTTGGAATGTACATAATGCCCAAGTATTGAGAGAAGATGGCATTACCCGATACATAAGCAAAAATAGCCAAGGTGGCCGCAATGATCCCTGAGGTGCCCGCCGCCAGTCCATCAACTCCGTCTGTAATATTGGCCCCGTTAGACACAAACGTGATGATGAAAATCGCTATAAATACATATAAAACCCAGGTAAATTTCGCCGGTAAAAACGGAATGATTTTGCTATAGTCTAGTTCATTATTTTTAAAAAAAGGCACGGTTACCGCAGTCGATTTTACATCTTTATACTGATCCTGATAGCCTTCCTGAGGCACCGATAGGTTGTATTCCTGAGTCTGTGGGTTGTAGTATTGGCGAATTTTGACACTGTCGTTGAAATAGAGTACCAAGCCTACAATCAAGCCTAGTCCTATTTGACCAAAAACTTTATAGCGTCCTTTGATTCCCCGATCTCCTACCAACCAGTTTCGTTTCTTTTTGACGAGTTTGGTATAATCGTCCAAAAATCCAATGAAACCCAACCACAAGGTACAGATCAATAGTAAAATGACGTATATATTGTCGAGGCGGGCAAACAATAGGGTAGGTACTACGATGGACCCAATGATGATGAGCCCTCCCATGGTAGGCGTTCCCTCTTTTTGATCCTCGCCGGGTAATCCCAACACCCGGTTCTTTTCTTTTACTTGCATGTTTTTGAGCAAATTGATCAATCGGCGGCCAAAAATGGCTCCAATTAACAATGAAATGAGGATTGTCATACTTGCCCGAAAAGAAATGTACTTAAATAAGGTAGCTCCAGGAAATTGGTAGTGGCTCTCTAAGTAGTCAAATAAATAGTACAACATTGAGTTTGAAAGTAGTTTAGATTTGTGCTTTAAGTAATTTGTGAAAAATCAAGTTTTATTTTTTTAGTTGGTAGTTCGTAGTCAGGAGTTGGTAGTTTTTTAGTTTTAAAGTCCATGGTCCATAGTCCATAGTTTTTCATCGCCTCGCGCAGCCATTTAACAATAGAACAATGAGCGTAGCGGAACAATAAAACCATTTAGCAATAAGCGCAGCGAAATAATTGAGCAATTTAACATTAGTGAGCGGTACATTATTTGTCAAGTCTTCCCAAGAATTCTAATAACC
>CALDJV010000572.1 GCA_937899305.1 uncultured Cytophagaceae bacterium | reverse complement strand
AAGACTGTGCCAAAGTTCTGAAATGGGAAAGTAATTATTTTCTTATCCCTAAGTGAATCGATGCCGCCTAAATCCATCGAGGTGGGTTGGGTGTCAAACATCATCTGGAATGGCCCTCAGCAAATACACAAATCCACCATCATTGAGTTGGGTGAAGCCCGCAATGGTTTTCAAAAATATACGGTATTGTTGACTGCACCAGCTACTACCACTGCTTTGTTGGGTTTTAAACTGAACTGGGACCGCCAACCTCCTTTGAGGAGCGTTAATTATTTAAAGGACATCCGATTGTGCAAGCAGTCTCGCGAAAAACAACGTCAAACTCCCAAGGTGTCGGCTTATCCTAATCCTACCGTACATGGAGTAGTACAGGTGAAAGGAATTCCCGAAAATTTAAACAAAGTACAATACATCTTGCGCGATAACCAGGGTAAAATATTGACCAGTGGAAGCAAAGCCACCAATGGAGGAGGTGCTTTTGGGTTATTGAATTTTGACTTAAATCGTTGGATGAAGCAGCCGGGTTCTTATTTGCTGGAAATTAGCAATGGCGAATATCGCAAAATGATGACCATCATCAAGAGATAACATAGACAATGAACGGTTTTTAAATAAAATTTGTAGGTTCCCGCTTCTGATATATCAAGGAGCGGGGATTTTTATTTTGCTAATTTTAGCTAAATTGATGATTAGTATTCAGTTTATGGGACAAGAGTATCCTGATTATTTTAAGCCAGTGAATTATTATCCAGGCAGTCAAACATTTTGGATAAAAAGTGAAGAAACCAAAAAAGCCTGGAAGTTATGCTTTAACGAAACCAAAACACGCTTCACATTGACGAAATCAAACGGCAAAATAGTGATTTTTGAGCGGTAAATACGCTCCGTTTTTTGAGGAGGGATTTGACTACTGATGGGCTGGCTTTCAAATACTTCCGATGCGAATTTTTTTCCTGCCCAAAAAACGTTATCTTTGTGTTTTCAAAGGCTCTTGACTCCTTTCTTAAATACTCCATATCAAACGTTGCGGTTTACACACTGTTCCTGAACATTCAGTAATCTGACAAATCCAGATTATTAATACAACATGGCATGATTAAGAAACCAATTGATGGCCTCATCATTACTCTCCCAAATCTTTGACGACCGCTTAACCTGTACACTGTATCGAATCTTAGGGAAATGTAATGTCCTTGTATTTTTTATTAACTAAACTTTATCTATGGGTAGATCTCGAGAAACATTCGGAAAAAAAGAAGTAAGAAGTAAAAAAGAACGTAAAAGAAAAGAAAAAGCACAAAAACGACTAGATCGTAAAGAGAAAGAAAAGTCCAGTAAGTTGGAAGACATGATGGCTTACGTGGATGAATTCGGTAACATTACCAATACTCCGCCAGATCCTGATCAAAAGAAAGAAGAAATTAATGCCGAAGACATAGAGCTGGGAGTGCCAAAGCACGAAGAAGACGATGATCCGGTAAGAAAAGGAGTGGTGACGTATTTCAACGATGACAAAGGGTATGGATTTATCAAAGATTCTAAGACCCACGAAAAGATTTTTGTTCACGTAAACAACGTGTTAGAAGACATCAAAGAAAACAATATGGTTACCTACGAAGTAGTAATGGGACAAAAAGGACCAGCTGCTACCGAGGTCAAAGTATTTAAATAGGCTTGTAAATCAATCGTGATTTGTGTATCCTGAATAGCTGCTGCATTGTTAAAAAATTCTCTCCTTTTTATCAATACATTGATTAACAATGCAGCTTCAAAGGGATGCTTTGATTCTAAACCCTATGAGTAGCACATCATCCAATTGTTCGTGATTTTCACCCTTCCAATTTTCAAAAGCATTTTCCAAAACCCTTTGTTGTTGATACATAGGCAAATGGTGATTGTCTTTGAGTAACTGATACAACCCACGTCGCATCAACCTGCGTTCCTTGGGGCCACCGATTTGGTCTTGGTAACCATCCGAAAAAATATAAAAAGTTTGGTCTGACTTGAGAGATATGGTATGCTTGGTGTAGCTCATAAACCCTGGCCGTTGCAGGCCCCCAATACTGACCCGATCCCCTTTGAGTTCACCCATTAATCCATTTTGAGCATATACCAAGGGATTTTTGGCTCCGGCAAATTCAAGTTTACGTTGTGCTTTGTCAATTACGCAAATGGCGATATCCATACCATCCTGATTGTCTAGTTCGTCTTGTTTGAGCACACTACGTATTTTTTTGTTCAATTCATTCAGAATCAAATGAGGCGCGATGATGTTTTTCTCATTGACGATTTCGTTGAGGAGTTGGTTTCCAATCATACTCATAAAAGCACCTGGTACTCCGTGACCGGTACAATCTACTGCTGCCAATACCAGTTTCTTAGATACTTTACTGGTATAACCATCAGTATTGAGAGGGCGAGTAACTTCAGAATACCAGTAAAAATCGCCACTGACAATGTCACGGGGCTTGAATAAAATAAATAATTCCGGGAGCTGCGCTTTTATTTGCTCTAACTGGGGCAGGGTAGCTTCCTGAATCTTGAGCGCATACTCTATGCTATCTGTAATGTTTTTGTTCTTTTCTCCAATCAATTCATTCTGTACAATCAATTCCTCGTACATTTCACTCACTCTATTTCGTTCATCTTCCAGTTGTTGCGTTCGTTGTTTTACTTTGGTTTCGAGTACCGCTTGGTGGGCACGCAAGGTCTCTTCTAATGCTTTACGATGAGTGATATCAAAGCGAATGGTCAGATACATATAAGGTTTGCCTTGGTCGTTCAAAAAAGGCACAATCGTCGTATCTACCCAATAATAGGTGCCATCTTTAGCTTTGTTTTTAAATTCTTCCCGCCAAACCTGGCCTTGGGCAATGGTTTGCCACATGTGGCGAATATATTCCTTTGAGTGGTGGCCAGAACTGATCAAACGGTGATCTTGCCCCAACAACTCTGCTCTTGAGTATTTAGAGATTTCACAAAACTTGTCGTTTACATAACTGATTTGCCCCTTGACATTGGTAATGGCTACAATGGATGCGGTATCCAAGGCAAAGCGATAGTCATTGAGCTGCCCGAGTTGGGTTTTTAGGTCCAGCTCAAGGCTTTTTTGTCGAGTAATATCGTACCTTACTGCCATGTATTTATAAGGCTTGTTTTTTTCATCCATAAAAGGCATAATCGTGGCCTTTACCCAATAATAGCTCCCATCTTTGGCTTTATTTTTAATCTCTCCTTGCCAGGTTTTACCTTGAGTAATGGTGTGCCAAAGTGCTTGGTAGGTTTCGTTGGAATGTGTTCCGGATTTTAACAAACGATGGTTCTGTCCCAATAGCTCTTCCTGAGAATACTTCGAAATCTCACAAAATTTATCATTGGTATAGGTAATATTTCCTTTGACATCGGTGGTAGCCACAATGGCCGATTGATCTAGAATCTTACGATACCCCTCGAGCAGGTTTTGGGCCTGTTTGAGACGCGTTACATCTTGGGTGATACCAACGGCTTTGATTGGTTTTTTTTGCTCATCACAAATAATCTCCGATTCAGAGTGTAAGTGATGCCATTCGTGGTTGTTAGGGTGACTAATGCGATAATCTATGGCGTAAGGAGTTGCCGTGGTCAGGAGTTTATTTACCAAGCGGGTCACTTTTGGAGCATCTTGAGGGTGTATTTGTGGGGTAATGGACTCCATATTGATGTGTTGTCCTCTGGGAAGACCATAGATCTGATACATTTGATCATTCCAAGATACGCGTTGAGTTTGTAAATCGAGTTCCCAACTACCCATTTGGGCAATTTTTTGTGCTCGATGAAAGCTTTGGTTGAGTCTTTTCAGTTGTAAATTATTTTTTTG
Organism: uncultured Cytophagaceae bacterium; assembly: GCA_937899305.1. Taxonomy (GTDB): domain Bacteria; phylum Bacteroidota; class Bacteroidia; order Cytophagales; family Microscillaceae; genus Microscilla. The sequence continues at coordinate 1,405 of CALDJV010000572.1, read as the reverse complement.
CTCTTGCTTGAATAAAATATGGAGACCAGTGGCCATTTTGTTGAAAGCAATAAACAATTGCCGTATTTCATAGCTCCCTTTGGGTACTTTTAGATTGCTCCATTTCTCGGAGAATATTCCTCGAGTGAGGGTCAAGGCCTGTTCGTTGAGCACTATCAAAGGACGCGTAATATGTTGTTTGAAATACCTGGAATTGAAATAGATGGCAATCATTAGCGTAATCAAACTGATAAGTACCAGGAGGTAGATAAGCCTAGAGCGGGCTTGAGATTGCATCAATATTTGTTGGGTGGTTTGCCGAATGAGGGGCAACAGGCGATTATTAATCGTTGATTGCAGGGTGTTCAACGAATTATCCAGTTGATTGAGCGATGAGGCCACCTCTTTAGAAAACCCCTCAGAATTTGCTTCGTATGCTAAGATGATGTCGGTAATGTTTTGACCAAATACCTCATAAGTATTTTGCCATAGGTTTGATGGGTCAAAAACCTGGTATTGATCATTCAAGGTATTCAGCTGAGCAACCCGCTCGTTTAATTTCATCTGATGTTTCTTTACCGTATCTACCAGGTGGGCATTATGAGCATAAAGCAGGGACTTGATGTTACCAGTAATTTTTAGAGATAAGATGGCGATGGCCGATACTGCTTTTTCGGCAGGGCCTTTTACCAAAACCAATTGAGTCACATCTTGCTGAAGCCGAAGGCTTTGAGAGTAAATAATAAATCCAGTAACTGAGATGACTAAAGTGAACCCTATAAAGGACAATTTGAAGAACGTATAAATTTTCATGATTTTGCAGAATATGGCTGGGGAGTTTTTCTAATAATTATCGAGATTCTATAGCTCAAAATTAGGCGACCAGGAACGGTTAAAAAATGATGATTGTCATATTTACAATAGTCCGTAGTAAATCTAGCATCTTCAAGCAGCAATTTTAGCATATTCACGTAGCTCCTTGAGCTTGTGATTATATTTAGGGGTTTGGGGGCAAACCCCAAACACATCAATAAATCTTTCTAATAAAAACTCGTTTTGCGCTTCGTTTTTGATGTTTTGTACTGAAAATGGCATTTTCTCTCCTTTCTCTTTGACCTGTGGTAACCAATAGGTGAGTTTGAGTAAAGAACACATTGTCAACACAAAATTGAAGTGAAAATGTAATCTCTTTTTGTTTCTGGACTGACAATGATTGAGTCCTAGAAACTGTTTTCCATCTCGGTAAAGAAACTCAATTTGAAACCTAAGATGATAATAAAGTAGCAAATCCATTCCAGTCATTGCCATATCAGTACTTATAAATAACTTATGTGATTTAAACTTTTTGTCTTCATCAAAATAATGTACCAAGACCCATTAGTGAGCGGTACATTATTTGTCAAGTCTTCCCAAGAATTCTAATAAC
>CALDJV010000571.1 GCA_937899305.1 uncultured Cytophagaceae bacterium | reverse complement strand
GCTCGTATTTTCAAATACCACCTCAAACATTATTTTTAGCAAGTTATCTAGTAACGCGTTCGCAATAACTGTCTAGTTTGCTCTGCTGCCTGAATTGCTGGGTTTCGTTACTTTTCTTGGCAATAGCCCTGCTATTACCGCAAAAAGTGCCTCACCCAACAAACTCATGCATATGACCAAATCGGACACTTATTTTGAAAGCGTTACTTAGGATTGAGGAAATGTAAGCGATCAAAAACCTAATTTTTTAGCCTCATGAAGACATCTATCCTGGAGAAATACCCTGATTTTTTTTCCAAGAAACCATCACAGATTGCTCAAGCAATCCACGACTTAAAACCTTATCAAATTGACCCTACCGTAAGTACCTTATTGGTATGGCTGACTTGTTTCCATCAAACCAAGACGATCTCTTCACTGGCTTACCAAATATGGCAGGATGCATTCTCAAGTCAATTCAACAACATTGATTTTACCGAATTTAATCGAAAAAAAAATGACAATGATGAGCGTTTGATCGATCTCTTTACCCTGGTAACCAGCACCTCCGATAGTATTTTCGATACCAGCGTATTTGCCGAACTTTTCAGTACACAACTCAAACCAATTCACGCGCTGCCCCCAAAACTTCACGCCAAGCCTTTACCCAAGGTATTGTTCAATGCGCAATGCTTTCCCCAGCTTTCAGAAATCACGTTTGAAAATCAAACCCTCGAGCAATTTCCTGAAGCTTGTTTTGAGTTTCCCGCCCTGGAGTCTCTCTCTATCTGCAATTGCGCCTTGCAGTCATTGCCTCCTCAAATAGCCCAACTTACCCAACTCAAACAACTGATTCTAACTGGCAACCAGCTTAAGACTTTACCACTAGAAATTACCCAATTAACCCAGCTCGTTCACCTTGATGTGAGCGATAACCAACTCGGTTATATTCATCCGGAGATTGAGCATCATTTCAGGCACAACAGAGCCATCTACTATGCTGATAATGCCTTATTTGTACTGCCTAAAAACAAGCATCTTCGCAGCAACGATTTCCATCAATGGTTCGACATTTACTCCCAGCTCACTAGTTGGATTGAACAGGCTCAGGAACTTCCTTTGGAGCAATGGCACACGGATCAAGCCGTAGAGAAAACCACCCGACACACCTTGACTCTGTTCTTAATCTGTTTTTTTTACCAATCAAAGCTGATTCCGACCCTGCCGATAGATTTATCGTTTCGCCGCTTGTTGGATAAGCAAGATAATTACAATCACTTCGAGAAGTTGCTCTTGATGGAAGTCATGGTACAGCAAGAAAACTTTGATCAGGGTTTATTTCAACACCTCGTCGACCTCTTGGTTGCCATGATTGAATCTCACTCGCTAGAGGAGTTAGACCAAGCATTTAATTTGAAACTGAGCATTCAAAACTTACCGTCTCAAGTGATTCGCTCCTTGAATCCTGCTTCCCGGTTATTGCCTCAGGTAAGAGAAGCCAATGCTTTGTTATTCAAGGACCGCAATGATCCTTGGCTCAAAAACTTAGTCCATCTCACACATTTAGATTTGAGGTTCCAAAACCTGACTATGGTTCCACCAGGGGTGTTTGAGTTGCCTCACCTCCAAAAGTTACACCTAGATAATAACAATATCACTTTTCTACCTGAAGATCTTGCCCAATTAACTCAGCTCAAATCCTTGACGTTGAACGAAAACTGCTTGACTCAATTACCCACCGCAATTGGACAACTGCCCCAGCTCAAAACCTTGCGGGTTAACTATAATCAACTCAAGACATTTCCTCAGGATGTTTTTTGGCTCCCCCAGCTTCGTGCTTTTGAAGCTACCAACAATGCCATTGAAACTTGGCCCCTCATGACTGGAGTACCCAAACAACTTCATCTTACCCGAATTTTACTGGCTTACAACACACTCGAGGCATTGCCCGAAACTTGGGAAGCATTGCCTCATTTAGAAACCCTGGATGTATCACACAACCAAATCACGCGCCTACCCGATGGTCTAGGGCAATTAACCAAACTTAAGAGTCTGGAAATCAATCACAACCATTTAGAATACTTGCCTGATTATTTGCAGAAATTCAAACTCAGGAAAGGTTTTTTGGCGAATTACCTGGGCGAAATTCCTGAAACATTTGAAGCCCATTGTTTGGTGACTTTGGATAAAATGCCAAAAAAAATCAACAACAAAGAACTCACTCAGTTACTTTGCATTCATTTTTTTTATCCCAAAGCCGAGGTACGAAAGGCCGCCCGAAAGACCCTAAAAAAGCACCTCAATCCAAACGAATTACCAGAGTGGCATCATCGCAAAATTTACTACCATCCTTTGATCTGGTTTTTTCTCAAACTGTATGCGATTAAACCAAAACTGGATTGGCAAGTATGCGAGGCCTGGATCAAACGGGCGGGAGCAGATCCCACTACGGATCAAAGAATTAGAGTCAAAGAGTTTATCACCGAACTCGTCACTGCCATGCCCGAGGTACCCTACATCACTTGGGAACGTATTGACTGCTGGATAAAACGGGACCAATTGCGAGCTCGTGAAAAGTTTGAGTATGAAGGCCTTATCCGTTTCTTTCACACGATTTCACAAATGAACCCAATGGCAGAATGGCAACAATTGCATCAATGGATAGTACAAACCGATGCGTTGTATCTACGAAAGATTGCCGCAATTGATTTTTTAACGGTAATCGTTGAGGTATCTCAAAATTTTAATTGGCTACAATGGCAAATGGTGGATCGCTGGGTGAAATCAGTAGAGATTAGAATTGTTCATAAGATGGATTATGAACAACTATTAGAGCAATTGGCCATACATATTCAAGCAAACCCCGATCTCAATTGGCTGCAACTGGGCAACTGTATGATAGAAGCAGGCGCACTTTCCAGCAAACGCGTAGATTACACCCAGTTTGTAATCAAAATGATTCAATTACTGGCCAAAGTCCCTCAACTAAATTGGAAAATGCTCAGCACTTGGTTGACCCGCGTAGAGGAAGTTTCTAATAAAAAAGGAGACAACCTGGAGTTGTTGAAGGCATTTTTCGGTAGCAGAAGTTTGTATCAATACCTGGATGAAAGCATACTCGAGTCGTGGATGGAACAAATGCAAATTCGATCTTCTCAACCAGTAGAGCTTTCTCAACTATTTAGAGCTCAATTCCCGGCTTTTGTTTTCAAATATTGGAAAAGTACTTCGGTCAACCTTTCGGGTAATCTATTAACGGCTGTTCCAAATGGTCTCCGCCAAAACGAACAATTGGAATCATTGAATTTAAGCCAAAACCTGATCAGTGAATTTACTGAAAAGGATAGTAAATTTCTTGGTGACTTAAAAAGTATCAACTTGGCTTACAATGCTTTTGAGCAATTTCCACCCTCCTTGATGGCTTGCAAAAAACTAGAATGGCTAAATCTGAGTCATAATTGCGTAAATCAAGATTTACCTGTTGTAGTAGGTCAACTCCCTCGGCTCAAGCACATCGATTTATCTTTCAATCAGTTACAAACTTTTCCTCTGCAAGACGCATCGGTTTTCCCTAAGCTCACTTATTTAAATCTGTCTTTCAATTATTTGGTCCAAATACCCGATGAACTGGCAGGCTTTGAGCTGCTAGAAAAACTAGACCTTTCGTACAATCAACTAGGGGCAAACTCAAAGCATTTGAAGCAAAGCTCCCAATACGCTTTGCCATTGAAAATTAGCTTTCTCGAGAAACTTACTCATTTGTACCTGCAACACAATGGGTTAAGCCAATTACCTCCTGGCATTGGGTTGATTGAAAACCTTCAGGTATTGGATTGTAACAACAATCGTTTTACCGAGTTTCCAATAGAAATATGTGAGTCCGAAAAACTAAAAGTGCTTAACTTTGCCCATAACAAAATCACTTACCTCCCTACTGACATTCAGTATATGTCTGCTCTCCGCAAGCTGGACCTCAGTGGAAACCCGTTGACTACTTATGAGGTGCGTAAAATCCAACAATTGATTCCCCACGTAAAAATTATCTTTGATGAGTACATTCCGCCTACCTTCAAAAAGGTGATTCCTCCATCAGGGAAAGTGACATCTTCGGAGGCCATCAACTCCTATGATGCGGGCCTGAACTGTCTTGAACGAGCGGATGTAAAACAGGCTTTAGTACATTTCGCCCAGGCGGCCAGTAAAGGAGATCATCAGATATTATACGCTATTGCTCAAACCATTGACAAAACAAATGAGGCCTCTTGGCCTGTTCAATATTGGTATACAGCGGCAGGTTTATCGGGTAATGCCTCGGCCCAAATGATATTGGGAGACTTGGCGAATGCCCCATACGAAGGCTTCAATCAAGACCAGATGGTGTACTGGCATACTTTGGCGGCTCAACAAAAACATTTGGCCAGTCAGGTAAAACTAGCCAGAATCTATCGCCAGGGCCAAGGCATGAATAAGAATATCCGTTACGCCATGTACTGGTACAAGCAAGCCGCTGAACAAAACTTCCCGGTGGCTTTTGAATCTCTGGCAGAAATTTATGAAACAGGCGAAGGTGTTGAGCGTGACTATACCAAAGCCTTTTTTTGGTATAAAAAGTTGGCGGCACAAGACCATACCTTGGCCCAACAAAAACTAGCTGAATTTTACCATCAAGGGATAGGGTGTGACAAAAATTTAGAAAAAGCAATCGTTTTGTATGAGCAATTAGATGCAAAAAATATAAAAATACCCTGGTACACTTTAGCTTGGGGATATTACAAAGGCATTGGGGTTTATCAGGATTTGGATAAAGCGCTGGCTTATTTTCAAAAGTCGGCCAATCATGCTGACATCTCAGGGCAAATGATGATGGGTAAACTTTATCTGAATGGAGAACTGACCCGTAAAAACTTCAAAAAGGCGCGTAAATATTTCGAAATAGGAGATCGGAAAGGAAACTCAGAAGCCCAGAGGTTGTTGGGTCATATGCACGAGCAAGGGATTGGAGGGGATCCAAATGTGCGCATAGCTGCATTATTTTATGAAAAAGCTGCTCAGCAGGGAGACATTGAAGCGCAATATGCTTTGGGGGAAATATTGCTACAAGATCATCGCGAATTAGACCAAAACCAACCTTTGGCCAAACACTGGTTTCAAGAAGCGGCTAACCAAGGGCATGAACCTGCCAAAAAACGATTGGGAGATATCTATGCCAATGGCTGGGGAGTAAAAAAAGACGAAGCCATGGCAGGGCATTGGTACAGTCAGGTAGACAGCGATTTACTGGGTCAGTAATTCAGTTTTTAGTCGGCAGTCCACGGTCGATAGTCCACAGTTTTTTCTAGTTGGGAGTTCGTAGTCAGGAGTTGGTAGTTTTTTGTTTTCAAGTCCATAGTTTCTTTAGTCCACAGTCGACGGTCCATAATCCATAGTAGCGCGAGGCGGAACAATAGAGATTATCATATTTGCGAAACCTTTAGTCCTGAGCGGAGCCGAAGGAACTAGCGTCTAATCATCGCTTCGCGTAATCCGAAGTCCTGAACGTATCCAAAACAACCAATAATGGTCTATAATTTTGCGTCGCCTTGCGCAACCATTTAACAATGAGCGTAG